>CAKZQX010000351.1 GCA_937141995.1 uncultured Chloroflexaceae bacterium
CCCCGCCGGGTCGATCTCGTCGTCATGACGGTAGTTGGTCGCCCCCAGCGCCAGCTCAAACAGCGTGCGCGGCGCGGGCTGGAAGAAGCCGCCCACCAGATCGGCGCGCTCCTCCTCCAGCGGGGCGATAATCTGCGCCAGCCACTCCCGATCCAGCACCAACCCGGCATCGGTGCAGGCAATCAGCGGGCCGGCGGCGGCGGCGATGGCGTTGTTCCGGCCCGATGGGATGTTGTGCCCCCCGGCAACCAGCCGAATACGCGGGTCGCGGGCAGCATACTCCCGGACAATCGCAGCCGTTGCGTCCCGACTGCCGCAGTCGTTAATTACGATCTCGTCGGGCATCCGGCGCTGTGCCAGCATCGAGTCGAGCAGGGCGGCGATATTATCGGCCTCGTCCCGTACCGTGCAAACGAGCGAAACCGTCTCTAGTTGATGAGTCATTGGAATTCCTCTCAGGACGAAGGACGAAAGACGAAGTCACCCCTTCACCCGCTCACCCCATCATTCATTCGCGTCACCACATTATCGCCGCATCCGGGCCAGACGGTGGGCGAACGCAACAACTCCCCAGGTTGCCAGGGCCATGACGGGCAGCAGGACCGCCAGCGGATCGATTCCACCGGGGCGGAAAAGTTGCTGGAGTTGCACCACGACAAAGCTGCGGTCGGCCCAGCCGGGCAGCGCCCAGAGCGGCAATGCTTCCAGGCTGAAGTAGAAGGACAACTCCGGCATTTTGCGGATCAGGCCGGGATCATGGGGGATCAGAAAAAGCCGATAGCGGATCGTCAGCATAGTCATCCAGCCGATCATCAGGGCGGCGAGTACGACCGGCAGCCCCGCCCGCCAGTGACGTAACCGATCGAACAGCAGCGCCAGCCCGATGGCAAACCAGGGCGCAAGCAGCGTAATCCGGCGCGGCCCGAATGCGCCCCCCGCGTACCACTGCCAGTGCGAGGCGTTGTAGAGAAAATAGGCCAGAAATGCCAGGGCCAGACTGATTGTTAGCCGGCGGTTACGCCCCCAGAGCAGCGGCAGCCCCAGCATGCCAAAGAAGAAGGCGGGCGACCAGGGCAAAACGCCGCGCAAATGCGAGAAGAGAAAGTCCATCAGTCGCAGGCGGCGCGGTTCGATATAGTCCGTCCCCTGTGGCACCGTCACCCAGGTGCCGTACAATACCTTCCAGGTCAGCAGTTGCGGACTAAAGACCAGCAGCAGCAACCCCGCCGCCAGCGCCCCGCCGGTCATCAGGCGGATCATCTGCTCACGTCTTGCGTGAACCGGCCCGCGCAACGCCGCCACCAGCAACCGCCCGAAGGTCAGTAACGGCAAGAGCAGCAGCAGCGCACTGAGCCAGTACATCAGGATCATCGCCCCGGACACCAGCTCTTTGGGGGCCTTCAGCCGCGCCCAGTAGCGCCCAGCGGCCCACCGTTGGTCGCTCTTCCAGCCGCAGCCAGGCCAGTAGATACAGCGATGTCACCGCCGTCGAGAGCGCATGGGCAAAGCTGCCCTCACGCATGGCATAGTAGAGCAGGTTCGATCCCAGGAAGAGCGTCACCACCGCCGGCAATGCTACCGGCGGCCCGACCCAGCGGCGGCAGATCTGGTAGCAGACCAGCAGCGTTACCAATCCGGACAGCGCGCTGGTAAACATACTCAGCACCACGTAGGGCCGCGCATAGCCATCCACCTCCCAGGGCACGCCGAGCGCCTGCCCGCCCAGCACCAGCAGATGCGCCACGCCATAGAGCGGTCCCCAGGCAATCGCCGGTCCCACCGCAAAGGGATTGGCCTGATGCCCGGTTGCTGTATCGCGGCGCTTGTCTGGATCGGGGCTATGGCGGAAGGGCGCGTCGCGGTACTCGTTGCCAAACTGCAGATCGCCATCCATCGTGAACGAGCGCAGGTAGGCATAGTAGCCGGTGCCGTCGCTCTGCACGGTGGGCACAAAAGTTGTTGCCAGCGCCACCAGGAAGATCCCGATCAGCCAGCGCCATGCTCGCCGGTCACTGTCGGGCCAGAGCAGGCGCGCCCGACGTAGTAGTGCCTGCAGCCCCAGCGCCGCGACCATCAGCAGCACCGCCACGACCAGGTAGGCCGCCAGCAGCAGCCGGGCATCCGGCAGCCAGCGCCCCGCCAGTGCCAGCCCGGCCAGCACCCCGGCCGGCACCACTCCCGCCAGCCAGAACCGCAGCCGCAGCCAGAGTACACCTACGCTGAGCAGCAGCAACCCCACCGGCAGGAAGGGCACTGCCCAGAACTCGCGCAGCAGCGCCGGCAGCGGCGGGCCGCGTACTGCCTCAACGGTGATGTGCGCCAGCGCCACCCCCAGCGAGCGGGGATCGCCCGCCACCGCCAGGCGGGACGCCTCCAGCGTGACCGGGATATCGCCCTCGACCAGCGGCTCCGGCGCGGTCAGCAGGAAGGCATAGCGGCGCGGGGCTTCCGTCACCGGGACTTCGACCAGGGGTTCGCCGGCCACCGCCAGCGCCACCCGCTGCGGGCCATCGGGCTGGGGCGGAGCCAGCATCTGCAGGGTCAGGATGTGATCCGGGCGGGGGAGCCCAGAGCCGGATCTCGCTGGTGGGCTGCGACCAGCGGTAGGTCAGGCCGCTACCGTCGCCACGCTCTTCTGACGCATAAAAATCCAGCAGATAGCCATCATCCAGCGGCCCGCCGACATCCAATTGCTGGTGGGCACGCGCATACCACTGCCAGCGCGCCCCTAACAGCAGCGTCAGCAGCAGTAGCAGTCCGGTTCCACCGCGCAACAGCCCGGCCCGGCCCGGCATACCTACCCGACGCGAAAAATGTATCGCTTGCATTACCTGATCTTAAGGTTACAGGACCCATGGTACCGGGTACAGGATGCGTGCCGCAACCGGCAGCGCATCTACCCGATCAGAAAAACGCTTGCAACCCCTGCTATTACTCAAAACGCCTGTGATTATACCACTGCTGCACCCCGAACGTTTCCCGTTTCCCGCCGCACGTTTCACGTTTCACACTGCACGCCTCATACCAATGTGCCGGCAACCCGGCAATCAACGGGAATGGGAGCAACGGACGCAGCACGGCACGTTCCCGTGTATCATCTCTGCGTCCTCTGTGTCCTCTGTGTCCTCTGTGGCTATGACAACACATCAGTATCACGCCGCATATTGCGCTGCCTGCCGCGGTTTGTTATACTCAACAACACTGACCGGCACATGGCGGCCCGATCAAGAGAACATACAGGAGCAAGGTTATGCCGAAGCCCCAGGCGAAAAAGAACAAAATCGGTCGCAACGACCCCTGCTGGTGTGGGAGCGGTAGAAAATACAAAGACTGTCACGCCCCCGTGGATCAGGCGCAGCGGGCTGAACTGCTCCGGCTGCGCCAGGCGCAGGATACGCTTATTCCCAAGATCATGGAGGCGGCCGAGAGTGTGCCTGAACGCTTTCCGCCGGCATTTGCGCAGTTTTGGAACGAGGAGTACGGCCCGGAGCAGATGAGTGAACTGGACGATCTGGAAGAGCGTGGAGCCGAGCGCTTTCTGACCTGGTTCGCCTTCGACTTTGCCCCGGCGGGCGAGTCCACTTTAATTACGCAGTTGATCCAGGCCGCCGACGCTGATGGCTTCGAGGTTGATGCATTTGAGCAGCGCTTGCTGCCTACCTGGGCTGCCGTCCGCCTGCGCCCCTACCTGGTCGAGGAGGTCCGCAAGGGCAGTGGGCTCCTGGTGCGCGATCTGCTGGACGAGCAGCGCTACGCGGTAAACGATACGGCGGCGGCGAAGCGGATGGAACCGGGCGAGATTATGGTCGGGCATCTGGTCCCGGTAGGCGGCAAAGCCATGCTCACCCCCGCCGAGGAGGTTGATCCACCTTATGGCCGGGAGATCAGCGACAGCCCGACCTACTACCTGGCCGGTGCGGCCGCGCAGATCACTGGTGATACTGCTGAGAAGTTGCTTGAGTTTGTCGGCCTGCACCTGGAAGATCTGCGCCGCAGCCGGCCGGAGGCTACCTGGGATGATCTGATCGAGCAGCGCAGTTATGTGCTGAACCATTTTGTGATGGCTCTGCCCCAGGAGTATGATCCTACCATTGTTGACCGGGTTGTGCTACAGACGCGCATCGCCCTGCAGACCACGGGTGCATCACTGGTGGGACTGGTTGGTCGCGGGAGTGAGCCGGAAGGCGACCAACCCCGCGACACAACAGCAACTCCGGAGGACGAAGAAGCGGAGTAGATTCTGGCGGGCACGCTGCCGGGCGTCCCCGCGTCCAACGTGCGCAACGGCAAGGCGTCCCGGCTGATGTAAGTAATGGCAGATCCAGTCATGGAACCAGGGGCAGTCCGTCAAACAGGATCATGGCATAGGCCCGGATGCGCTTGTAGGCATGCCCGGCAGATAGGTGCATAGTGCGCTTCCTGGTAAGCTGTAACCTTGTCTCACAACACCAGCAGCAATACCAGCGGCATCGTCACAACCGCCAGCAACGTCTGCACCGTGAGCAGCCCGGCCATCAACCGCGCATCGCCGCCCATCTGCTGCGCCAGGATGTAGGCCGAGGTGGCGGTTGGCAGCGCTGCAAAGATTACCGCCACCGCCATCGGCAGATCGTCAATGCCCAGCAATCGGCAGGCCAAGGCCGTCAGCAGCGGCAAGATCAATAGTTTCAGCCCGCTTGACACGACCACCGGCAAGATCTCTGTCCGCACCGCGTGCAGATCCAGGTCGGCTCCCACAGTCAGCAGGCCCATCGGCAGCGCTGCCCGCGCGAAGATTTCCAGCAACTCGCCGGTTACAAACGGCAACCCGATCCCGGAGAGATTGAGCGCAATCCCCAGCACACAGGCGACAATCAGAGGATTCTTCGCCAGCGCCGGCAGCGTGTCCCGCCAGTGCCGGGATCGGACGGAGCCGTGGCGGGTCAGCATGAGCACACTCAGGACATTGACCAGCGGCACCAGCACTGCCAGGATAATCGCTACCAGCGTTATGCCCGGGCTGCCATACAGCGCGGCAATTGCTGCCAGCCCCACATAGGTGTTAAAGCGAATACTCCCCTGGAATACCGAGGTAAACGCCACGCCGGGAATGCGCAAGTAGGGTCGGGCCAGCAGCACTGCCAACGCGACAATCAGAGTGGGCAGCAGCACTGCCAGGCTCAGCCGCCCCAACGCCAGATTGGCAAGTTGCGCCGGAGCCAGGTTATTGATCAGCAACGCCGGGAAGAACACAAAATAGGTGATACGCGCCGCCATCGGCCAGAATGCATCACCGGGGAAAGTATATCGTTTGAAGAGATAGCCAATGACGATCGCGCCAAAGACCGGCAGAAGCGCTACAATAAACGTGTTCATGCGGCGCTAGTATACCACTTTCCAATGCGTTAACCGACGTTGATTGCCAAATTGATAAGAAGGAAATATTTACAATGACCCTGACCGATGCTCTGGGCCGTACTGTTCCGCTCAATGTGTCGCCGCGCCGAATCGTCTCGCTTGTTCCCAGCCTGACGGAGTATCTTTTTGCAATTGGCGCAGGCGACCGGCTGGTTGGCGTGACCGACTACTGTATTGAACCGGCGGAGTTGGTAGCAACTCTGCCTAAGGTGCGTGGCACAAAAAATCCTGACCGGGAAATGATCCGCGCACTTCAGCCCGATCTGCTGCTGGCATCGAAGGAAGAGAACCGTCAGCGGGATATTACGACATTTGAAACGGCGAATATCCCGGTTTATGTTACGGATATCCGGAGCGTGGTCGGAGCGGTGACGCAGTTGGGCGTGCTGGCTACGGTCCTGGAAGCGGAGGCGGCGGCTGTGCCACTGCTCGACGCGATCCGCGCAGCCCTGGTAGAAGTGCGAACGCGTTCGCTAACCCGGCGCACGCTGACCTTTATCTGGCGTGATCCCTGGATGGCTGTCGGCGGTGCAACCTATGCCGATGATCTGTTGCGGCTCTGTGGCGCGGAGAATGTGGCGCTGCACCTCGGCGGACGCTATCCCCGCGCCACGCTGGAGGAGTTTATGCGCCTCGGTCCCGAGGTCATCCTACTTCCCGACGAGCCCTATCGCTTCACCGAGGCTGACCGCGCCGCATTTGCGCCCTTTGCCAAGGTGCCGGCCGCGCACGCTCAACGCATTCATCTATGTGACGGGATGCTGCTGACCTGGTATGGTCCGCGCACGGTAGCGGCGCTGCGGCTGTTTCAGGAACTGCTATCGGAGTTTTAAATTGTAAGTTTTGAGATACCGCTCACAATTCACAATGGGCAATGAGCGCCTGTCAATTCGTGGTGTTGTATCCAGGCGGTTTTGCCACCCTGACGGGTAGAAAGCTGTAACACGTCGTTGGCCTATGCGGAGGGCTGCGTGCAGACTGTGTCCAGCGTCTGGATCAGGTGCTGCATATCAAAGGGCTTCTGTACGACATCAACCACATGCGGCAACCTGCGCCAGGCTTCTTCGTCACGCTGGGTGAGTGATGCCGAGAAGACCACAATCGGAATGGCGCTGGTTTGCGGGTTGTTCTGGAGATCCAGGTAGACATCCATGCCGCTGCGGTAGGGCATCATCAGATCAAGCAAAATACAGTCGGGATGTGCTTCCGCGGCCAGGGTCAGGCCAATATCACCGTCCGTTGCCAGCATCACTTCATGTCCCTCGGGCTCCAGGCAGAGACGCATCAGCTTACCGAGATATACATCGTCGTCAATCAGCAGAATTGAGCAGCGGGGTGTCATCATAACGTTTCCTTGTATAATGTCTGACTGGTATATATCTACCAGAACGATTATTTGTAACATAATTGCAGAGCGTGTATGTATTGTAATCTCATCATATCAGATCTATACCCCATGTGCTATCAGGAATCATACTTATCGCATGATCGTCCTAAAGGTGGATCTGACGCTACGACCGGGGGGCGTAACCGCTGACCAGTGCGCGTTCCTGCGATAAAAAAAGTAGATACTCACCGGACATAGAACAAACACGGTGTTCGACATCCATGCGCCCGGCGTATGTTGTTCTGTTTGCCTGAGTTCGCTCTTTTCTCCAGGCTACTCCGGTGCTTGCCGGCATGCCAGGTTCCACCCCTGACCCTCAACCGCGAGTGCGGCCACATACCCCGGCTCAACCGCAAGATCCCGCAGTATCCAGCGGGCCGCCGTATGCGGATCGCCCTGAATGCGCAGAAGACGTGCGGGTTCGTCAGGGTTCAGCGTGACATCAAACTGATTCAGGGGTAATGTCAGCCCCGATCCACGCGCTTTAATGTATGCCTCCTTGCGTGTCCAACCGGCGAAAAACGCCGCGAGCCGGCGCTGCTCCGGCAGTAGCCGAAACTGCGTATACTCCTGAACCGAAAAGAAGCGCTCAACCAGTTGCGAGAAATCAGTAATCGGGCGCATCTGCTCAATGTCGATACCAACTGCTCGTTCAGTAGTGACGGCGTAGATTGCCAGATTCCCCGCATGCGACAGATTAAATTGTGGCGTCACAGGATACACCGCAGCCTCCAGGCCCGGTTTGCCATAAGTATTGTAGTGAAACTGAATAGTCTGCGCAGCCACGCCCAGGTAGCGCGCCAGGATGCGGCGTAAGTTGCCGCGTGCCAGGGTAAACCGCTGCTGATCGCGTTCAAAATGAAACCGGGCCGCGCGCGCACGTTCGTCCGCGGAGAGTATCTGCGCACAGCGCTGCACCGCCGGGAGCGGCTGATCAAGTGATACCCACCAGACATCTACCCGATCCGGCGTCAGGGTACTGGTTGCGGGTGGCGATTGCCCCACATTCGCCGGTGTGTGTACATCATCGTTATGCACCTGTTTCACCATCTCTTTTTTGCACGGCTTACGCAGTGGACGTTCAAGCCGGGTGTTTCACCAGATGAAACACAGACCGCCTGCGGCAGCATGATACGTCTCTTTTGCTTTTTCACGAACATGTTGCGCCTTGCGTAACATGTTCGTGAAAAAGCAAAGTTCCATTCCGCCCTGCCGGAGGCGAGTCGGGACGCTGGGGGAAGCACCGCGCAAGTCGTTTAATGTGCGGATACAATAACTATACCCATTGACAGCTATCCCACACCATGTTACCATCAATACATCTTTCTATGTATGTAATGTAAAATTTCTGCATAATCTGGAAAAGCTATGATACCATCACCCGTTGACTCGTGGGCGCAGATCTATCTCTACCCTCTCCTGGTTACGATGGGCTTATGGAGTAGTCTGACACTGGGCCTCCTCTGGATGAATCGGCGCACATTGCGGCAGCAACGGGTAGTTATGCTCCTGCTGCTGGCGGGGGTGGCACTCTTACACCAGCAACTCTGGAGTGTACGCAATGATCTGACCGCCTGGGGCTGTTATACCTCCTTTATCGCGGGTATGCTGATCTGGACCTGGCATGAACTGGCTTTCTACAGTGGGGTGCTGACCGGCCCATGGCGTAAGCCCTGTCCCCCTGAAGCGCGTGGCCGGCAACGTTTTCGCTATGCGCTCGGTACTCATCTCTACCACGAGATCGCCATTATCCTGGAGATGCTGCTGCTTGGCTGGATGCTGCGCGATGCGGCGAACCAGCTTGGACTACTGACGCTGGTGCTGGGCTGGGCGCTGATGCAGAGCGCCAAACTCAATGTGCTGCTGGGTGTACGCAGCCTGCCGGTCCACTGGTTGCCGGAGCATCTGCGCTACCTGGGCAGCTTCTGGACACAACGGCCATCGAACCCTTTCTTCCTGCCCTCGATCCTGATTTCCAGCCTGGTTGCCGGGTTACTCTGGCTGCAATCGGCCCGCCTGGCCCCGGACCCCAGCGCCATCGGCATGACGCTGCTGGCGGTTCTGGCGACCCTCGGCGTTCTTGACCACTGGCTGCTGGTTCTGCCGCTCTACAACCAGCAACCTGCCTCTACCCGTCGGCGCGACAAAGTAACTGGTTAACGGTTAGGGGCAATACTTTTCAAATAGCAGAACCTGTGCGGTAGCATGACAAACCGGGTGG
>CAKZQX010000352.1 GCA_937141995.1 uncultured Chloroflexaceae bacterium
TGTCCCCGCGCCTCCCGGATGCGCAGCGCTGCGTTCCAGTGCGCGACGGCCGCCTCCGACTCGCCGACGGATGCGTTCATATTGCCCAACCGCTGATGGGTACGAGCCAGACCGACCTCGTCATTGACGCCCCGCGCCAGGCTTAACGCTTCCAGGTAACTGGCGCGCGCCCGATCACTATCGGTCAGCGCCTGCGCCGCATCGCCAATATTTGTCAGCGCCATAACCAGGCCGCGCTGGTTTTGCAACCCCTGCTCAAGTTCACGGACCTGCTCAAAATGGTAGAGTGCCTGCGCATGGTTCTCCAGGCGGCTCTGGATGGTGCCCAGGATCGTGTGTGAACGCGCCTGGCCCACCCGGTCGTTCAGGTTATCCCGCAGGCGCAGCGCTTCCTGCGCACACTGGAGCGCCTCACCAATCTGCCCCAGTTCGATATGCGACAGGCCCAACTTCTCGTAGAGCATTGCCTGCCCAATGCGGTTGCTTGAACCAATCTCAAGTTTGAGCGCACGATGGTAGAGACTCATCGCCTCACGCCCGGCTCCCAGCACACGGTACACATCGCCAATGCCGGTACAGACCCGAGCCAGGCGAGCACGGTTGTCCTGCGACATGTCCTGCGCCAATTCCAGTTGCTGAAATGCCTCCAGATGATGCCCCTGCAGTTGACGCACCTTCGCCAGATGAAAGCGGCTCTCCGCTTCCAACTCGTGTATCTGGTGGCGCTCGGCCAGATATAACGCACGCAGCAACTCAGCCTCGGCAGCCGCGAGTTTGCCAATTTCCCGCTGCATACGCCCGATAAACAGGTAGCTCCGGCCGCGCGCTTCGATATTGCCACGCTCTTCGGCCAGTCGCAGCAGCAGGCGGGCATATCCCAGCGCCTCGCGGTATTGCCCACCAAACTCCAACACGGCAATTGTAAGCGCATAGGCCCGCGTCTCGTAGGCCCGGCGCTCCAGTTGATCCAGCCGATCCAGCAGCGCCAGCACATGCTCGGCCCAGCGCCGCGCCTCCATAAAGGACAACTCGGCTACCCGCATTTCGGCAACTTCCAGGGCCGCGTCAATCGCTTCGCCATATGCGCCCGCCTGTTCCCAATGCCATGCCAGGATCTCTCGCCAATTCTCCGGTGGATGCTCCGAGTGGGCATACTGACCAACCAGTTCCTCAGCGGTACGTCGATGAAAGACTTGAATATCCATAAAACTCAACACTTTAGTGATAGCGAACAGGGAACGGGCACGCCGTGACCTATCCTGAATGGGTAGACGACACCGCTGTCGCCGCTACGATTGCTTGCTTGCCTGAGCTTTTACCTGCTCACTTGCCTGTAAAAATGCCACGACGCCATCAGCAACCTGATTGCTATCCCCCGCGCCCAGCGTGAGCAACACATCGCCGGGTTGCAGCAACAACTGTACGGCAGTCGTTGCTTCTGGTACCGTGCCGACATAGGTAACGCACCGGGGGCGCGCCCGTCCAGCCCCGGCAACTGCAATCTGTTCCGCCAGGTGTCGTGACAGCGTTGCCGCGTCGGTGCCGTCCGGGGGCGTCTCGCGCGCACCATAAATCGCCCCTACCAGCACCAGATCAACATCGGCGAAAGCGGTCGGCCACTGCTCCAGCAACGCCAGAGTGCGACTGTAGGTATGTGGCTGCACATAGGCGACTATGCGCCGCGCGCCAAACCGTTGCCGTGCCGCCGCCAGCGTGGCGCGTACCTCGGTGGGATGGTGGGCATAATCGTCAATCACCGTCACGCCGGCCACCTCGCCCCGGGTTTCAAACCGGCGCGTGGTGCCGCGAAAACTTTCCAGCGCTGCGGCAACAACGGTGGCATCAAGCCCTAGCAGATCGGCCACCCCCAGCGCGGCCAGCGCATTCTGCACATTGTGCAACCCCGGCACGGCCAGCGACCAGCGATAGTCACCCAGCGCCCACTGCCCACCGACCAGCGACCAATACTGGTTATCCAGCAAGACCGCGCGGTAGGTGTTGGACTCCTCCAGGCCATAGGTCAGCAGTCGCGCCGGACTCTGCACAAACGAAATCTGCTGCAAGCCCGCTCCCGTATCGCCACAGGCAAGCAGCGCCGTCTGCGTCTGAGCTGCAAACTGGGTAAATGCGGCATAGTACGCAGATGCATCCACATAAACGTCGGGATGATCCCATTCCGCATTGGTAATAACCGCGATATCGGGTGTCAATGCCAGAAAGGTTTGAGCATACTCATCCGCCTCGATAACCAGCGGTGCCGCGGGATCGCCCCAGCGCGCATTCGTTCCCAGATCGGGCGCTTCACTACCGATTAAGAAGCCGGGGTTCATCCCGGCGCGTGTAAGAACAAAAGCAATCATCGCGGTCGTGGTCGTCTTGCCGTGCGTCCCGGCAATCGCAATAATCTGCCGCTGTTGGGACCAGTCCCGCCAGAGGTCGGCGCGCCGGCAAACCGGAATGCCGGCAGCGCGCGCGGCCTGTACCTCGGGATGATCATCGCGGGCGGCGGACGTTGCAACCAGGATGTCGGCCCCGGCACCGTAGGCCGGATCATGCCCGACATACACAGTAACGCCCCGACTTTCCAGCAGCGCGGTCAACTGATTTGCCTGCTGATCCGAGCCGCTGACGCGATGCCCCTGGTCGAGCAGAATATTGGCAATAGCGCTCATTCCGGAGCCCGCAATGCCAACAATATGGTAATGCATAGGCCACCTATGGTTTCCAGACCTGATTGAAGCGCAAGAGAATAATAACAACTAACAAGATAAAAAACGCCGTAATCGTTGATGGGATAATCCCAGAAAAATCCGGAAAGGCATTCAGTGCGGCAATCACTGGATTCGGCAGCCCCAGTGTGCCGGCTGTTTGTGCCCAGAATGTCGCTATGGCGCTGATGGCGAGTACCCCGATATACAGTCCGGTCAGCGCGCCGAGTAACTCCATCTTGCGATCACCCGGCTTGACTTTGGCTTCCCAGGGCCAGCTATACCCAATGCCGACCGCCAGCAGCGCAACGAAGACCAGTACCCGCAGGAGCAGCGGTGACTGAAAATTATCCGGAATCAGTGGGTCGAACTGACCGACCGCCCCAGGGTCCTGACCCAGGGCGAATGCACCAAGACGGGGCAGATTGGTATATACCCGGTTGACAAATCCGACCAGAAACCCACCCGCCGAGACGGTAAGCAGGTACGCGACCGTGGTGAACAGCGCGATACTAAGCATGAAGCGGAAGCCACGTTTCCAACCAAGGTACGTCAACCAGATGAGGATAATTGTTGCGACAATTCCACTTCCCAGGTCAATCGTGATCATGCTGATCTTCTCCTGGCTGCTAACTCGATCAGAAGCGCAGCCAATTGTCGGGCTGCATCGGGACGTGCCAGCGCCCGGCTGCACTCTGCCATGCGTCTACGTTCCGGGATATCTTCGTTCTTGAGCAACCGCGCCAGGTGCTGAAAGAGTGGTCCCTCCTGGGGTTCACCTGCTCCCAGCATCGCGGCATCGGCTATTTTCACGGCGGCACCATGGCGCACCAGATAATCGGCGTTCTCGTCCTGATGAACATACGGGTAGGGCACCAGCACGGCGGGCAACCCGGCCGCGGGGAGTTCGGCCATGGTCGAGGCCCCACTCCGGCAGAGCGCCAGATCGGCTGCGCCAAATGCCTGCACCATCGTCGGCGCCGGGGTACTTCCCTGTTCCCCCTGCACGGCCTGCCGGCTCTCCAGGTATGGGTAGAGCCGGTAGCGCGCCTGAAGCGGCGCTTCCAGCCGGTCGGCGGCGGCACGGAGCCGGCTTTCGTCACCTTCGCGCCCACACACATGAATAATCTGCGTAACCTTGAGCAGATCGGGCAGCAGCGCCTCAACTGCGCGGTTGATACTGCGTGCGCCCAGACTACCGCCATACACGAACAACACCGGCAGATCGGCCTGTAAACCAAAGGCGACCCGGCAATCCGCCTGATCCTGCTTAAACAACTCCGCACGCACCGGATAGCCCGTGACCCGCAGCGCCGCGTCGGACCGTTTCAGGTAAGGCCGCGAGTCGGCCACATTGCAGGCAACCAGCGTTGCCAGGCGCGCCAGAAACCCCACGGCCATGCCGGGGACAACATCGGGCAGGTAGATCATCGTCGGCACCCGTGCCAGACGCGCCGCCAGAAAGAGCGGCACACACACATACCCCCCGGTCCCCAGGATTGCGCCCGGTTGCAACGTGCGCAACAATTGGTAAGCCGCGCCGACACCCGCCAGCATAACCATTATCCCCCGTGTCAATGCCAGTGGCCCCCGTCCGCGCAGCGCCGATGCCGGAATAGCGTGATAGGTCAGATCACTCTCGCGCCGGATAATTTTTCGCTCCATTCCGGCAGGACTCCCGATGTAGATCAGATCCGGCAAAGCACCGTTCGCCGGCCCCGGCTCAACGTTTGCTCGTAGCGCGGCTGCGACGGCCAGTGCCGGATAGACGTGACCGCCCGTGCCCCCTCCAGCGAGACAGAGCATCGAAGAATGCGAGGGCGGGTGAACGGCGGAGCCACGGGACATCGGATGTCTCCTCAACTTGCTGTTTGACCGTGTGACGCGAGATGTTCAGTAAGATACCGGTACTCGCCATACACATAATAAGCGACGTACTTCCATATGAAAGAAACGGCAGTGTCAGACCAGTAAACGGCACCAGCGAGGTTACGACAGCAATGTTCAGCAATGCCTGAAAAACCAACCAGGATGTAATCCCGACTGCAACCAGAGATGAGAACGCATCGGGGGCATGCGTAGCGATATGATAACCCCGGTAGGCAATAACCAGAAATGCTATCAGCACCAGCACCGTACCAATCAGCCCTAACTCCTCGCCGATGATTGCAAAGATCGTATCGGTGTGCGCCTGCGGCAGCCAGTGAAACTTCTGGCGCGACTGACCCAGACCCTCGCCAAAGACGCCGCCGCTCCCCAGCGCATAAAGCGCATGAATGGGTTGGTACCCCGCGCCACTGTAATGCTCCCAGGGATCGATAAAGGCTGCAATCCGGCTATTCTGAACACCGACCAGTTCAATCAGCGCCCAGAATGCAACCACGCCTAACCCGGCAGCCACCAGGACATGTATCAGGCTCGCACCTGCGGCAAAATAGATAATACCGGCAATCAGCACCAGCACCACCGTCGTCCCCAGGTCCGGCTCCAGCATCACCAGGCCACAGACAAGCCCCAGCATCACCGAGAAGGGTATCAAGCCATAGGTAACATTCCTGACCTTCTCACCGCGCCGCGAAAGCCAGTCGGCAAAATAGACAATCAAGCCAAGTTTGGCAACCTCGGACGGCTGCATACTGAAGAGCCCATTACCAAAGCGAATCCAGGCCCGCGAGTTATTGACGGTTGTGATTGACGCCGGCAGCACCAGCACCAGCACCAGCAGCACCAGCGTGACGCCCATCAGTGGCACCGAGACGCGCCGCCAGAAACGGTAGTCGATCCGCTGCGTGAAGAGTAACCCGGCAGTACCAATTACGGCACCGGCAAACTGCCGCAGCAGATAGTAGAACTGCGTGTCATGCAGCGTAAATGCCTCGACAAAGCTGGCACTATAAACCATCACCAGACCCAGCGCGACCAGAATACTCACGGTCGTCAGCAGGATATAGTCCGGTTTGCGTGTACTCCTGTCAAACATAGCTGTTTCTCGGTAATCCCTGGTAACCCGTACTCCGGTAGGGACGAACGATATTGCGCCCCGACTTAAATCACAATGGTCAACATGGTCAGCAACACAAACAACCCGGCGACTCCAACCCAGCCAAACGTATGAAACTGCCGCGCCACCACCGGCGGGTAGAGACGGCGGTCGATAACATATCGGGGGGCCAGCAGCACACCCGCCAGAATACCGCCGATCAAGCCGCCGATGTGCGCATAGTTATCGATTACACCGCTTGCGCCGAAGCCAATCGCCAGGTTAATCACGACAATAAAAATCATACTCTGGAGTTGCGCCCGACCGGCATCGCCCAGCACATCACGAGACAGGTAGAAGAACGCACCCAGCGCGCCCACCAACCCAAAGATGGCCCCACTTGCGCCGACCGACGGACTGGGTGAGAAGGCATAGGAGGCGACACTCCCCGCCAATCCGGCCACAAAGTAGAGCGCCAGAAAGCGCAGTGTACCAAAGATGCGCTCGGTTTCGGGACCCAGCACAAACAGCGCATAGCCGTTAAAAAAGATATGCAGCAACCCGCCATGCAAAAACATCGCCGTCACCAGTCGCCAGTACTGTCCCTGATCAATCAGGCTGTTCTGCTTCCACCCCAGGATGAGCAGGGCACAGTTGTAGGTATCGAGTGGCGCGCATGACCGTGGGTCCAGGATGAAACTCAGCAGATTGCTGACCAGAAAGAGCAGAATATTTATCGCCAGCAACACCCAGACAGCGCGCGGCTGTCCGGTAGGCAAGCGCACCCGCACCTCCTGCTGCGGTGGGATCGGACGCGCCTCACTAGAGGGCGAGTCCCCCCGATTCTCCTCTGGATAACGCGGTTCAAACCTCAGTCGTACATCTTCCAAAACACAATCCCAATCATTTTGTCTTCTGTTCTTTACCCAAGTTACGCGGTGTAGCTTATTTCGGTCCGTTGACCGACGCAAACGTCAGCTTCGCCTGCGGCAGCATGGTACGTTTTTATCTTTTCCACCCTGCCGGAGGCGACATGTCCTTCCAGGCTCGTCTTCTTTAGATAATATACTACAACAGATTATCGGCGATATCCTCAGTCGTCCCGGTCTGTCGGCTATTTACTGCCAGTTCACCCGTCACAATCCGCCGGAACTCCTCGCCCCGGTGGAACTCGTTGTGAAACATGCCAAAACTGGCACACCCCGGCGAGAGCAACACCAGATCGCCCGGTTCCGCCAGATCGCGCGCAGCACGGATAGCAACTGTAAAATCATCGAAGGGACCGGCAATCGGCTGCGCAAACCCCTGCGCGCGGACCTCCTGCTGCAAACGGTCGGTGGCGCGACCGGCCAGCAAGACCAGCGCTTTGACGCGCCGGGCAATGGTCCGGGCAAACAGCGCCGGGTCAAGGTGCTTGTCCGCCCCACCCGCCAGCAGGATTAGCGGTGCAGCAAAGCTCTCGAGCGCGGCCTGGGCCGCCGCCGGGTTGGTCGCCGTTGTGTCATTGATGTAGCGCACGCCATCCAACTCCGCCACCAGTTCGAGCCGATGCTCAACCCCCGCAAAGCTGCGAATAGCCGCCCGGATCTGCGCCGAACTGATGCCAAAACTGTGGGCCAGCGCAGTTGCCGTCAGCACATTTGCCACATTATGTTCTCCCGGCAGTTGCACCTCGGCCAGGTCAAACAGGCGATCTGCGTCCCGTAGCGTAGCCGGCACCTCGGCCGGGGAAGCATGCACATCCGGGTCATACCGCTTCTGGTAAACCGCCTCCCCGTAGCGCAGAATGAGCGTCGCCGGCGGGATCGACCAGCATTGAAGTTGTGCCCGTTGCGCCTGCGCCGCCGATGCATCACGCGGGTTCCAGTTGATACATCCCACCAGATGCCCCGGCCAGGGAGCGGCAAAAAAGTGACTGGATGGCGCATCATCCAGGTTCAGGACCACTGTTCCGCCGGGTTGCTGCCATGCGTAGATCTGGCGCTTGGCCGCCGCATATTCCTCCATCGAACCATGATAATTCAGATGATCGGGCGAGAGATTAGTGATAGCTGCATACTGCGGACTGAGGCAGGCCGCGCCCAGGCCAACCAGTTGAAAACTACTCAACTCCAGGACAACCGGCGTGGTCGGGGTAATACGGTCAAGAGCCTCGAGCGCGGAAGCTCTCACATTGCCCGCGATGACCGTACCAGGAAACTGCCGGCGCAACATGGCCCCAGTGAGCAACGTCGTGGTTGACTTTCCCTTAGTCCCGGTAATCCCAATAACCGGCCCGGGGCAGCGGCGAAAGAAGAGAGTCATCTGGGTTTCAATCGGCACCCCGGCGGTACGTGCCAACTCCAGCCAGGACGAGTCGGGAGGCACCGCCGGGTTTACCACCAGCATGTCGTGGCCCGTAAAATCCTCGGCAACATGCCGGCCCAGCACATAGCGCACGGTTGTCCCGGTCTGCTGCTCAACCTGTTGCAGGGCCGCCAGCGATGCGGACAACCGTTCCGCCGGAGCCTGATCTGTGACCGTGACCTGCGCCCCCTGACGAAGCAACCAGCGTGCCACACCGAGCCCACCGCCATGCACACCCAACCCCATCACCAGCACTCGTTTTCCGCGCAAATCTATCATCATTATTGATTACTACTCGATAGGCGGCAGCAAGGCTCCCGCACTCCATACTTTTAGTAGCCTACATCCTGTTCCACGATGATGGTTGCCGGTGTGATGGAAGGATCCGGCGCAACCTGGGGTGCGGTTCCCTGAGCGGCAAAGGTCAGTGCTAGCGAGATCCCGACCATTGCGGCCACCGCGCCGATCAACACAAAGCGCTGTGTCACCTGGGGTTGGCTCCACCCGAGCAGTTCAAAATGATGATGCAGGGGCGCCATTTTGAAAAGCCGCCGGCCCTCACCATAGCGACGGCGTGTCCACTTGAAATAACTGGTCTGCAGAATAACTGAAATTGCCTCGGCGACAAACACCACCCCGACGACCGGAAGCAACAACCACTGCTGCGACTGAAGCGCTACAATGGCCAGCACCGCGCCCAATGCCAGCGAGCCGGTATCACCCATAAAGACCTGCGCGGGATAGGCGTTGTACCAGAGAAACGCGGCGCATGCCCCTACCAGCGTAAAACTAAAAGCCATCAGGTTCGTCAGGCGCGGCTCCGACAGGAACGTCATTACGCCATAAGCCGCAAATGCCAGCGTCAGATTCCAACCCGCCAGACTATCCAGCCCATCGGTCAGATTAACGGCATTGGCCGTAGCAACAATAATCAGGGTTGCCAGGGGAATAAAACCGACACCGATATTTTGCGGGCCGATAAAGGGAATACGCACCAGACCTTCGTTTTCCAGACCATACGGCGACGGCAGGTAGAGCACCAGACTCGCAACAAACGCGATTGCCAGCATCATCAAAAACTTATACCGCACAGTAAAACCATAGGTCTTGGAATGTGAGTTCGTCAGCGACATCCAGTCGTCAACGCACCCCAGAATGGCAAAACTGATCAACACAGCCAGCGGCAAGAGCATTGACCAGCGGTCAACCATATTGAACAGCATCGTCAGCACGATCACGGTACTGACAATCATAATGCCGCCCATAGTTGGGGTACCCATCTTGGTCATATGGCTCTGAGGTCCTTCGATCCGGATCTGCTTACCGATTTTGTGCGAAAGGGCAAAGCGAACCCACCCGCCGCCAACCAGGAGTGTCAGCAGAAACGCTGCCGCCGCCAGCAACAACGCACGCGCCATGTCTTGCACGAGTACTGCACGCAGAACTTCCACGTTACTTTACCTCCTCAGGGCGGCGTTGCACCGCAGCAACGATCTGATCCATAGCAACACCGCGCGAACCTTTCACCAGGACGTAGTCGCCGGGGCGCAGCATCGCTTGCAGCGCATCGACTACATCTGCGTTGTGTTCAACAACCAGCACCCTGTTCGCATCCATACCGCTCAGGCGCGCCTCCTCGGCAATCCAGCGGGCACGGGGGCCGACGCAAATTAACTGCTGGGCCACCTCTGCCACACGCCGGCCAACCAGGCGATGGCCCTCTTCTTCGGCAGAGCCGAGTTCAAGCATATCTCCCATCACGGCAATCCGCCGCCCCTCCAGTTCGCCCAGCAGGGTCAGTGCGGCCAGTGACGAAGACGGCGCGGCATTATACGAGTCATCAATGATCTGCGAGCCGCCGACGCCGGGAACGATAAAGAGCCGCAGTTGCGTGGTCTCATCCTGGAGACCGCTAATAATATCGTCCCACCCCATTCCCAGCACCAACCCGGTGGCAATAGCCACCAGCGCGGTATGCACACTATGCCGGCCAATCAGAGGCAATTTCAGATAGAATTCTTCATCGCGATAGTGGGCGCAAAACGCGATACCTGACAACCCCCGGCTTTCGATAGCATCTGCCCAGAGATCAGCCGTAGGTGTCAGCCCATACCGCAACACCTGCGCCGCGGTACGTTCGGCCATGGCATTAACCCGTTCGTCATCGGCATTGAGAATCGCAACCCCATCGGCCGGCAGCGACTCAACCAGTTCTGCCTTGGCATGGGCAATCGCCTCAATACTGCCTAACCGCTCCAGATGCGAAGGACCGACATTGGTGACAATCCCGATCCGTGGCCGGGCGAGACCCGCCAGAAAGCGAATCTCGCCCGGTGCCCACATGCCCATCTCCAGCACCGCCACCTCATGGTCGGCAGTCAACTGGAGTAGGGTTGTAGGCACAGTGACCTCGCTATTATAGCTGCGTTTAGTTTTTAACGTGCGGAAGCGGCGACCAAGAACGGCTGCCACGACCTCCTTGGTGGAGGTTTTACCCACGCTGCCGGTGATACCAACAACGGCCGGCGTGAGTTGTCTCCGATGGTAGACGGCCAGGCGCTGTAGTGCCATCAGCGGGTCGTCTACGGCAATCAGCAAGAATGTCCGGGTCGTCGCCGCCGACAGTTCATCCCCATTCGCCGGATCAATCAAGATCCATGGGCGCTGAAGCTGCTGATCCAGATCGGCCTGACGCTGCTCGACCTGCGCGCGCCGCACCAGGGCTCCCAGCGCGCCACTTGCGGCAACATTCGCCAGGAAGTTGTGCCCATCGGTGCGCTCGCCGCTCAGAGCCACAAACAGCGCATTCGGAACAACCTCCCGCGAGTCGGTGACGACCTCCGAAACCTGATTTTCTTGCCAATGTGCCGGGATACGCGGCATCTGCCGCGTCGTCTTCGGCTGAACGCCAAACAGAACATGTATGAGATTGAGCATGCCGCCCTCCTTGCTTGACTGGGCAATGCGGCGGCATTGTAGCATATTTGCGTTTCAACCGTAAACTAAAAAGTCAATCTGTAATCTTCCCGGTCCGCTGTCTCCCCGCCCCTGGCCCCAATACCTTTCAGATAACCGGACCGACGCGGTAGGCGATCAAACCAGCCGTTTGACCAGATGTAAGTCCAGACGCGCCTGCGGCAGCATGGTATGTTTTTATCTTTATTTACCAAAAATTTTCACACTGTGAAAATTTTTGGTAAATATAAGGATGGTATCTTCCGCCCTGCCGGAGGCGCTATCTCCTTCCAGGGGAGTGCCCGTGTACCTCGTTGTATTTGACAGGTATTGCCCCTGGCCTCTATTCCCTACCAGGGTTGTGACGGACTGACCAGACCGGGATCAGGCTGAACCCGCGCATAATCCATCAACTCATCGACAACTTCATAGAAGACCGGAATAGCAGTGCCGACGCCCCAGATATCATCTTTGGGCCGGTCGATCTTGACCAGCACCGCATACCGGGCCTCTTCCGCCGGAGCAAACCCCACCACCGAGCCGATAGTAAAACTGGGATCATACCCCCCACCCGGTATCGGAATCGAGGCTGTCCCCGTTTTGGCCCCAACCTGGTAGCCGGGTACCAGCCACTGGTCGGCCCAACTGCCGGTGCGGGAAGCCCAGACAACCGGCGCGTAATGATTGGCCGAGTGGACCAGCATGCGCCGTACTGTCCAGGCGACACCGGGATCGACCACCTGGCGCACCTCGGTCGGCTCAGTCACAGTACATTCGTCGGCGTCGCAGATCTCCTCAACCACGTAGGGCCGCATCAGCATGCCGTCGTTGGCGATGGCCGCGACTGCGCGCGTCAACTGTAGCGGCGTCATCGAGATCCCCTGGCCGTAGGAGTTGGTCAGCAGCAACACATCATTGAAGAAGGGTGATGACGGCCCATGCACAATCCCCTGCTCCTCGCCCCCCAGGTCAATCCCCGTAGACGCGCCAAAACCAAAATCGCGCACAATGCGGTAAAAGTTCTCGGCTCCGGTCATTTCATTCAACTGGAGCGCGCCGACATTGCTGGAGTGGTACAGCACCCCAGCGGGGTCAATCATGCCGTTGCCGCCATGGTTCCAGTTGTGAAACTGGTCACCAAAACGATTGACCACACCAGGATCGCTAATCAAAGTTTCAGCAGTAAATGCGCCCGCTTCCATACCCGCCGCAACAGTGATGATTTTAAAAGTACTCCCCGGTTCGTACAGATCACTAACCGCCGGATTGCGGCTGTACACTTCCGACGGATAATCGCCATAGCGGTTGGGATCAAAGGGCGGCCAACTTGCCATCCCCCGGATTGCGCCGGTATCCGGTTCAATCACCAGAATCGTGCCACCATCGGCGTTATGCTGTTCGACCGACGCCTTGAGTGCATCTTCCACCATGTGCTGGATGAAGGGATCGATGGTCAGGCGCAGGTTGACGCCGTCGCGGGCGGGCCGGCGTTCCTGGGGCGCAATGGCAATCGGATTATTCACCGGGTCAAACTCGGCCGTTAAGGTGCCGGTAATTCCTTTCAGAGCGGTGTTGTAGTAACTCTCGACACCGCTGATGCCGTCACCATTAAAGTTCGTTGCGCCGATAATCTGCGATGCAAAGGCATTCTGCGGATAGATGCGGCGCGGCTCGTAGATCAGCCGCAGGCCGGGTTCTTCCAGCATCTCGATCCGCTCGGCCACAGCAGGCTCGAGCCAGCGCGCAATTGGTAGCCAGTACTTATCGGGATCAGTCAGCGCGGCCAGGATTTCCCGTTCATCGCGCCCGATCAGCGGAGCCAGCGTCAGCGCCAGTTGTGGAGCGCGGTTCGCGGGAATCTGCGCGGGAACCACCCACAGGCTCTCGCGCTCGATATCCATCGCCAGCACATTGCCATGGCGGTCGGTGATCAGCCCGCGGCTGGGATGCAGCGTTACCTGCTGGTTAATCTCCCGTTGCGCTTTGTCCGCCAGATCTGCACTCTGCACCACCTGCAACTCGCCCAGCCGCAGCACCATCCGTAATATCAGCAGGAAAGCCAACCCCAGCAACGCCATAATCCGCCAGTGCGGAATAGTGACCCGCTGGCTTGAACTGCTGCTGCGCCGGCGCTTATGTGTTTGTACGGTCGTATTTGTTGCCATTCGTAGCCTGCACTCCGTTACCTGCTAACTCATTCCGTCTGATCTGCAGCAGCCTGCGGTTCATTTTCGTTGAGTATATCGTGGACAATTTCTTCGGGCAGAACAATATATCGAATCTGTTCACGGCCGGTTGGTCGCAGGCCAATCTCCTCGGCCCGCGAGTGAATGTGCTTGAGATCCTGTGCATTGGCATACCGCAGTTGCAACTGGCTCCGCTCACGCAACAGTTCGGTGCGGCGTGCTTCCAACTCAACAATGGCATAGCCCTTGGTTGCGACCACACCGGTTTGACCCAGCGCAATCAGGCTCATCATGCAGAGCATTACCACCGCGATTATTAGCGAGCGGCCGGCATCCAGATTGAGGTAGCGCGAGAGTTCATTCCGCCGCTCACGCGCCTGGCGCAGTGGGAATGGTCGTTGTATGCGTAAAGCCATAACTTTTGTCCTGGATTTTCAGATCTCGGATGAACCAGATATAACCAATCGTCAACCGGGTAGTGCTTTTCTCGATAAACCTATTGCATTGTACTCGTACCTGATGCTCATTACGCATCCATCACAGCCCCGTCCACTGCCGCCGACTTACTCATCTGCTTCCGCTACTCGTTCGGCCACCCGCAGTTTTGCACTGCGACTGCGTGGGTTTGCCTGTAACTCTGCTTCCCCGGGTACAACCGGCTTTTTCGTTACTATGTGCAACCGAACGGGAATGGGTAGGGCTTCACTCCCGCCATAACCCGACTCTGCCCGAAAAAACTGCTTGACAATCCGGTCTTCCAGGGAGTGGAAGCTGATGACTGCGATGCGTCCTCCAGGGCGCAGCAGGGCAACCGCCTGCGGTAACGCCGCTGCTAACCGCTCAAGTTCACGATTAACGGCGATGCGCAACGCCTGAAAGGTACGTGTTGCTGGATGAATTTGACTTCTTCGTCGATGTTGTGGGGTACTGCTGCGCCCTGCAACAGCATGTCTGACCAGTTCGGCCAGTTCAGCAGTTGTCGTCAAAGGCTGCCGGCGGCGCTTTTCGACAATGCGGCGGGCGATTCGCCGGGAATACCGCTCTTCGCCATAGCGATAGATGATATCAGCCAGTTCCTGCTCACTCAGGCGCTGGAGTAGGTCAGCAACTGTCGGTCCCCGGGTCGGGTCAAGGCGCATATCGAGCGGTCCGCCGGCACTAAATGCAAAGCCCCGCTCCGGCGTATCAAGCTGGTAGGATGAGACACCCAGGTCGAACAGGATACCAGCGACACCTTCAAATCCATGTGTACGCGCCAGGTCGCCAATCTCATCAAAATACCCGTGACAGAGCGTGTAGGCTTCCGGCGGAATCACGTCGAACCGGGCCGCGAGGTGTGACCGGGCCGCCTGAATCGCCGCCGGGTCGGCATCGATCCCCAGCAAGCGCCCGCCGGGCTGGATGTTTTGGAGCAGTGCGGCAGCATGCCCACCACCACCGACGGTACCGTCGATATACCGACCGCCGGGTTGTGGCTGTAAGGCGGTGAGCACCTCAGCCGACAAGACCGGTGTGTGTGCAAACGCCGAACCACCAGTTTGCGCCTGATCCAAACTACCTACGCTCCCCGCTGTCCATACCGCGTCAGATCCCCAACTCGGCCAGTTGCGTTGCAATGCTGCTACCGCTACTATCCAGCCGCTCCAGCACCTGCTGCCAGCGGTCCCGCGCCCAGATCTCAAAATAGGTATCCAACCCGGCAATCACCACCTGCTCCGACAGCGTGGCATACTCGCGCAGATTCTGCGGGATCAAAATACGCCCCTGTCGGTCCACCTCCACCTCGGCCGCCCCGGAGAAGAGCAAGCGGCGCAGATTACGCGCTTCTTCATTGCCGAGCGAGAGGGAGCTGATCCGCTGCGCCAGAGACTGCCAGGTTGGGCGCGGAAACACCTGCAGACAGTGATCAAACCCACGGGTCAGCACCAGACCTTCCTGCAAGTCTTCGCGGAAGCGCGCAGGCACCGATACACGGCCTTTGTCATCTATGGTGTGCTCGAACTCGCCAAGAAACACGCTTCCGCTCCCCCTCTGGCATTACCATCAGCGCCGGGCAACTGTCTGCGCAGGGCGTAATGCGCCGGGTGGATGTTGTGATTGTTCAAAAGTTATGAATTTATCAGCGCCACCATACGCTAATCCTGCTTTTCAAGTAAATCACAAAAAAGAAATTATGTTCTAAATGTCGGGCTACGAAAAAGGCGGATTGTAAAAGTAGCAAATCCGTTCGTTCGTCCCACTTTGCCCCACTTTGCCCCACGAATGTGCCCCATTATATACCACCTGCCCCCCCATTTCAAGCCTTTTTATGACAAATTGATGGATATCCGCCACCAATACTCGAAAAGTCTTTACGCTTTATGCTAGTATTTATGGGTTAATGGTTAACGGTTATGTGGTTAGGGGTTAAGGGTTAACGGTTAGCGGTTAACGGTTAACCCTTAACCCTTAACCCTTAACCCTTAACCCTTAACCCTTAACCCTTAACC
>CAKZQX010000353.1 GCA_937141995.1 uncultured Chloroflexaceae bacterium
TTGCGCCGGAGCAACTGCACGATATCGAGCGTCGCATCAACGATTGGGTGCGCGCCGATGGTACGGTGGTCTGGGAGATTACCGACTACCAGGGAGCGCTTGATCGGGGCGCGATTGCGCTCTTTGGCGAGAAGTATGGCGATCAGGTGCGCATGGTGCATATCGCCCGGGGGGATGGGGTGGTCGAGACGGTTGAACCGGTCGAATCCTACGAAGCCTTTGCCAGCCGCGACTCAATCGAGTTGTGCGGTGGCACCCACGTCAATCGCACGGGTGAGATCGGTCTGGTGCGGGTTGTGAGCGAGGGCAGCGTCGGCAGCGGTATCCGCCGCGTTGAAGCGTTGACCGGGCGCGGGGCGCAGGAGTGGGTCAACTCTCAGGTGGGGATGCTGCATGATCTGGCGGCCCGGCTGAGTGTGCCGCCGGCGCAACTCACCGAGCGGATCGAGGCGCTGCTGGCCGAGAATCGCCAGCGGCAGCAAGAACTGGACGCCCTGCGCAGCCGGCAGACCCGGGGCACGCTGGAGCAACTGCTGGGGCAGGTGCAGCAGGAGAATGGCGTTGCGCTGGTGACGGCCCGGGTTGAGGTGACCGATGCCACCCATCTGCGCGAGATGGGCGACTGGCTGCGCGATAAGCTGGGCAGCGGCATCGTGGTCCTGGGCACGGTGATGGGCGAGAAGCCGCAACTGATCAGCATGGTCACGCCCGATCTGGTGAAGCAGGGCTACCACGCGGGCAACCTGGTCAAGGCGCTGGCGCAGGTCGTCGGTGGTGGTGGTGGCGGGCGGCCCGACATGGCGCAGGCCGGTGGGCGCGATGTCAGCAAACTGGACGAGGCGCTGGCCCGTGTGGTCGGGTTGGTCGCGGAGCAGGGCAAGAAGTAGCCGGATAGAGAATGCGGCAGTCTGAGGTGTTCCCATGCCAACTCTGGTAATTCCAACCGATGCCCCGGCTGTCTCCGGCCCGCCGCAAGGTCAGTGGACCTGTGCCGATTGGGAAGCACTCCCGGATGACGGCAATCGCTATGAGATTATCGATGGGGTACTCTACAAGACCACTGCGCCCGGCAGTTTTCATCAGTGGATTATCCAGGGGTTGCAGGAGTTTATCGGCATTCCGGTACGGCGGCAGGGGTTGGGCTATGCCTTTGCCGCCCCGATCGGCCTGTTGATGCCCCACTGTGATCCGGTGCAACCCGACTTTGTGGTTGTGCTAAAGGCGCATGCGGCCATCATCCACGACCGGCGCATTAGAGGCGTTCCGGATATCATTGTCGAGGTAGTTTCGCCGGGGAACGCGGCATATGACCGGAATGTCAAGCTCGCCGCCTATGCCCGGGCGGGTGTCCCGGAATATGCCATTATTGCTCCCGGTTCGCGCACCCTGAGCCACTATCGGTTGGTAACACCTGGGCGGTATAATGATCCGGTAGTGTATGGTGAACCGGCGCAGATGACCTTCGCCGGTTTGCCGACCCTGCCGATACCCGTTGCCGAACTCTTCGCCGGCGCACCCGATACAACGCTGTAATGCCATGATCGAGGTGGGTGTGTTAGAATGGGTACGTACAAGAAGTCGCGTACGGACGCGCTTCGTTGTTACCAATCATCGTATTCCGGCTCGCCGTTGTAACGGGTGTGGCTGGTAGAGTGCGATTTCACAAGTTATGGAGGTTACGACCATGGTAGCCGATGAGTCTGCTCTGGTTCTGGTTCTACCGAATGACAATGTTGACTCAATCATCGCAAAGGTGCGGAAAACTGGAGCGACACATGTTCAGTTGCTCGTGCCGGACGGCGTTCCTGCGTTGCAGGCGTCCGCCGGGATCGAGCGCCTGCGTGACTCTGCCGCAAATGATCAGATCGAACTCCAGGTCATCACCTCCGATGAGGAAACGCTTGATGCCGCCCGCCTGGGTCATCTTATGACGATTGGCGTGAGCGGCACCCGTGTTACGCCGCCGGGCGCAAATGGCGGGGCCATTGCGCAGGAAGAACTGCCCCCGGTTGTCCCATCCCGGCAACCGATTGCCGACATGCCCGACGATGACGACCTTTTCGCCGCGCTCGACGATCTCTCGGAGACGATGAGTCGCGCTCCCCGCCGTGATGCCACGCCGCAGGAGTATGATGATGCCTTCGCCGCCGAACTCGACTCGTTGAACGATTTGGACTTCTCCACCGAGCCGCAGCCGGATACCCGTTCGCACCAGGATGAAGCGTATGATGCATTTGCGGCGGAACTTGATGCCTGGAGTGATTTCTCCGCAGATGAGCCGCAGGCGAGTGATGCGCCGACTGTGAGTAGTCGTGCTACTCCGCCCCCGTCCAAACCGGCACCAGCACCGCGCCCGCGTGTGCGCCCCGAAGATATCGAATTGACTGCCGACGAGAAGCAGCGCGCGGGTGACATCCGTGCCGGTGGCGGTAGCCGTCCGCGCCGCGAAACGCGCCCGCGTCGGGAGACCCGCCCGGCGAAGGAACCGGCTCCGTCGCGCCGCAACGTCTATGACGATGAGCAGGATCTGTATGGGCGTGAAGCCCAACCCGCGCGGCGGCCCGGCTTTGTTCGGTTTTTGCCGATACTGTTGGTTCTGCTTTTGGTGGTGATTGTACTCTTCCTGCTTTTCTTCAACCGGCCCACCGCCGCGGACGAGACGGGTGAAGGTCCGCTTGCCGCTCTGGGAGCGCTGTTTGGCGGCGAAACGGTGGTTGTCACCCTGC
>CAKZQX010000354.1 GCA_937141995.1 uncultured Chloroflexaceae bacterium
AGGAGTTACGCGGTCACTGACCCGGAAGATAATTCCGCCTCCGGCAGGGTGGAAGCAACCATCCTTGTTCACACACATGGTTGCACGTTGTGCAACCATGTGTGTGAACAAGAAAAACAGCACCATGCTGCCGCAGGCGAATCAGGCGTCTATCGGGTGAAACGCCCGGTTTGCATGCCCACTGCGTAACTTCTGTCAGATGAGAGGCAATTTTCGCCCACGGCAGCATAGTACGTCTTTTCTTGTTCACAAAAAGTGGCTCACAGAGCCACTTTTTGTGAACAAGGATGGTAGCTTCCAGCCTGCGGGAGGCGAAACATTTATTGCTGACAGCGTAGTGCGAAATTCGCGTAGTTTTCCGCAGCTTTGACATTATCGCCCACCAACCTCGGATTGCTGTCGCCGGCGTAGCGGCACCAGACCGGCCAGCCGGCCGAACATGCCGCGCCCTTCCCGGCGAGCGGTCTGCACCGCACCCGCCGGTTGACGTGCCAGCCGCAGCAACCGGCGCTGCTCCGCTGCGTGTAGCCGTTCCTGCATCCGCATCCGGGTGACCAGTTCGATATGGTTTAAATCACGTAACATTGCGCCCCTCCTGTTCTTTTTTCTGGCTTGCGTCATTCTGCCGCTATCGTATCAGGTAGTGTACGCACGTACATCGGGCGAATCAGGTAGTTCGGGCATAAGCCAACCCTTATTTTTTCTTTGGAACCGGCTAAGGGTACTACTACGTGACCCGAGTGCGCTAGAATGACTGATGTATACGGCCCAACGGAGGAGGAAGCAAAGATGAGTAGCGTCATTGACCCGCACGCTCATCGCGCCGGCAGGCCGAGCAGCGCGTGGCGCAACTGGCGGCAAAACTGCGGGAACTGGGGATTGATCCAGAGGCATCGGCAAGCGCAGCAGCATGATGCGGCGGTAATTCACCCGGGGCGCAATCTGATCCGGATTTCCCCTGGAATGGAGTATCCGGACGCAGCCCTACGCCCCTTCCACCAACCCCTGCTCGACGGCGTAGGCGGCGGCCTGTGTGCGGGACGAAAAGCCCAGCTTGCCCAGGATATTGCGAACATGCACCTCGGCGGTTTTGGTTGAGATAACCAGTTCGCCGGCAATCTTGCGGTTGCTGTAGCCCTTTGCCAGCAGCGCAATCACCTGCCGCTCACGCGGGGTTAGCTCCTCATGCTGCTGCGGGGCAACCGGCGAGGCAGCCGGATCGGCCGGACGCTGTTCGAGGAGGGCATCAACTGTTGCCAGTTCCAGCGGCGCACCCAGTTGCACCAGGAGTGACCGGGCCGTAGCAAGCTCCTGCCAGGCACGCTCCTGATCGGCGGGCTCGGTGCTCAGGAGCAGGCTCTGCCCCATGCGGCGGCGCGCGACGGCTTCGTCCAGGGGCAATTCCATGGCCTGCCAGCCCGCGACAGACTGTTCAAAAAAGCGCGTGGCTTCCTGCCACTGCTGCGCCTTCAGTGCCGACAGTCCCCGGGCTTCCGCCAGCAGCGCATGCGTCAGGCGGGTGGGTTTGCATTCAACCAACTCCGCCAGTCGCGCAAGTAGCGTGTGCGCCGGCGCAACCGCGCCAAGCTGCAGGTAGACCTCAATCCCATAGTAAAATTCATTCCCGTCATACGCCGATACCGGGCCATGCAGGACTATCGCGGTATAGCGCTCCATGGCCGCCCGCGCCGCCGGTTGATCATTCAGTGCCAGCGCAACCCGGGCCAGATTGACCAGGGCATGGTCAAGCAGGTGGGGTTCATGAAGAGCTTCGCAGATGGGCAGCACCGCTTCCAGCATCTGCCGCGCGGCTGCAAGCTCCCCCTGGTAGAAGAGCAACTCACCTTTGCTGATTAACATCCAGGGATTGTCTGCGGGACGATCAACCGTGGCCCAATCCGTCAACCGGCGAGCCGCCTCCCAATGCCCCAGACTGATTTCGACCCAGGCCAGGATGGAGCGTAACTTGCCGGTAAACTCCTCCAGACCGACCTGCTCGGCGAAAGCCAACCCTTCACGCGCCAGCGCCGCGCTGCGCTTAAACTCCCCCTGAAACGCCAGCCGATCCGCCAGATTATTGTAGGCACGGACCACATCGCTGGTCAGGTGCGCCTGCCGGGCCAGGGCCATACTCCGTTCCAGACAGGCAATGCCCTGCTCAATGGTGCCGATTTCGGCCAGGGAAGTGCCGATGTTGTTGAGCGCATGCGCCTGCACCCGCACATCGCCCAACTGCTCGGCCAGGTGCAGCGCGCGCCGGCCCCAGGCAATGCTTTCCTCCTGCTGGAATGCCAGCATATGCAGTTGCGAGAGTGTGCTGTAGGCCATCGCCAGTTCATAGCCGGGTGGCGCGGCTTCGAGCAGTGCGAGCGCGGTCTGGACATGCACAAACGCGCCCGCACGGTCCCCACGATCCCACAAGACCCGCCCCAACC
>CAKZQX010000355.1 GCA_937141995.1 uncultured Chloroflexaceae bacterium
TATGTACCGACCGGGTTGAGCAAGCCGGGCAACACGTTTGATGTGCTGATCCGCAACAA
Source organism: uncultured Chloroflexaceae bacterium (assembly GCA_937141995.1). GTDB lineage: Bacteria > Chloroflexota > Chloroflexia > Chloroflexales > Chloroflexaceae > CAKZQX01. The sequence goes on from CAKZQX010000355.1 coordinate 60, forward strand.
GCCGGTGCAGGTGCGCGTGGTCAAAATGCCGTTTTATCAGGCGCGCTACAAAAAGTGAAACATGCAGTGTGAAATGTAAAGCGTGCAGCGTGGGGTGTGATACCTGCGGCGTGGGGCATGATCTTTGACGAGCCGGCGACATTTCGTCGCATTACCTCGCGGGGACATCCGGTCATCGGGATGAGCCGCCGGCAGCGTTGCGTTACCGGGCATGATACAATAGCTTGTGTATCATCTCACGCGTTTTGTTGAGCAGCAAATCATAATCCCGGTTGGAGTTGCGCATGTCTTTTCCCTCAAATGCGGAGTTATTCCGTGCTATTTTTAACTCGACATTCCAGTTTATTGGTCTGCTGCAGTCTGATGGTATACTGCTCGAAGCCAATCAGACCGCCCTCGACTTTGGTGGCCTGACTGCGGAGGATGTGATTGGCCGGCCATTCTGGGAGTGCCACTGGTGGACCATTTCCCCCGCGACCCAGGCCGAGTTACGCGCGGCAGTTACGCGGGCGGCCCGGGGTGAGTTTGTGCGTTACGAGGTAGGCGTGTGCGGGGCCGCCGGGCGAGTGATGACGATCGACTTCTCACTCAAGCCGCTGTTTGATGATGCCGGAAATGTCACGCTGCTCATTCCCGAAGGGCGCGACGTCACCGACCGCAAGCAGGCCCAGAGTGAACGCAATCGCATCTTTGAACTCTCGCATGATCTCCTGGCGGTTGCCGGCATGGATGGCTACTTCAAGCGGCTCAACCCGGCCTGGGAAGAGACCCTGGGCTACCGTTGCGAAGAACTGCTGGCGATACCATTCCTCGAACTGGTGCATCCCGATGATCGGGAAGCCACGCAACACGAGTTAGACCGACTGGTGGCGGGAGCGTCAACCATCCTCTTTGAAAACCGCTATCTTCACAGTGACGGCTCCTACCGCTGGTTGGCCTGGTCGGCTGATCCGCTGCCGGAGGAGGGCCGGCTCTACTGCACCGCGCGCGATATTACGCTGCCGAAGCAGGCGGCGCAGGTGCTGCGCGAGTCGGAAGCGCTGCTCTCGAGTATCCTCAATTCTTCGCTTGACGGGATTGCCGCATTTAAAGCGCTACGCGCTGCCGATGGTCAGATTATCGATTTTGTCTTTATCCTGGTCAATCCCAAAGCCGAGGAGATCCTCCGGCGGAGCGCGGCGGATCTGCTGGGCCGGCGGCTCCTTGAGCTTATGCCGAGACACCGCGAAAACGGGCTGTTTACTGCCTATAAAGAAGTCGTTGAGACCGGACATCCAGGCCGGCAAGAGGTTTGCTATGATGGCGACGGACTTCAGGGCTGGTTTCAAAATATCGCTGTTAAACTGGATGATGGCTTTGCGGTGACATTCCGGGATGTTACGGCGCAGAAAGCCGCCGAGGAGATGCGGCTGGCGCTGGCCGCCGCGCAGATGGGCACCTGGGAGATCAACCTGGCAACCGACGAAGTGACTCGCTCCAACGGTACCGACCAGCTTTTTGGCTACCCGCCCGATGGCAGCCGGCGTATTGCTGCTGATTACATCGAGCGGGTGCATCCCGCTGATCAGGCACAGGTCGAAGCGGCCATGCGCCTGTCGCTTGAAGCACGCGTCGAGCACTATGTTGAGTACCGGGTAGTACGCCCCGATGCGAGTATCCGCTGGGTCGCCTCGCGCGGTCTGATCGGTGCGCTGACGGATATTACCGAGCGCAAGCAGGCCGAGGAGCAGGTACGCGCCGGCGAGGAGCGGCTCCAGCGCAGCCTGGCTGAGTTGCAGACCATTTACAATACGGCTCCGGTTGGTCTCTGCTTTGTTGATACCAACCTGCGCTTTGTAAAAGTTAATCAGGCGTTGGCAGAATTTAATGGCGTCCCGGTTGCGGATACCATCGGACGCACGCTCCGCGAGATACTGCCCACCATTGCCGATTTTATTGAGCCGCACTACCGGCAGGTTATGGCAACCGGTGAGCCGATTGTGAATCTTGAAGTCCATGGCGAGTTGGCCTGGATGCCCGGTGTCGAACGCGATAGCCTGGCAAGCTACTACCCGGTCTATACCGCGGATGGCGTGTTGCTGGGGATCAATGTTGTGATCCAGGATATCACCGAGCGGAAGCTGGCTGAGGATGCGCTGCGTCAGACGCACGCGGCGCTGGCCGAGCAGTCCCGCTCGCTGGAGGCGATCCTGTCGGCGACATCAGACCATGTCTACCTGTTTGATACGCAAAAGCGGTTCCGCTACGCCAGTCGCACTGCGTTACAGTACAACGGCATTTCGATTGAACAGATCTTTGGGAAGACATGCCGGGAGATCGGCATGCCCCTGGATATCAGGATGCCCTTCGAGACACAGCTTGACCATGTGTTACACACCGGCACGTCGGTCAAGGCGGAAGCCGTCTACCCCCGAGCGGAAGGGGTGAGCAGTTTTGAATACATCATTAACCCGGTCATCGGTGCGAATGACGCAGTCACCGCCCTCGTAGTCAGCAGTCGGGATATCACCGAGCGGAAGCGGATGGAAGAGGAACTCCGCGAGAGCCAGCACTTTCAGCAGCGGCTTATGGAAATGGTGCCCAGCGTGATCTACCTCTACGACCTTGAGGCCAACCGTAATGTATATGCCAACCAGCAACTCTGGGCGTTGCTGGGCTACATGCCGGAGGAAGCGCAGGCGCTGGGTACGGCGTTCCTCTCCATGGTGCTGCACCCTGATGATTGGTCTACCATCCCGGCTCACTTTGCTCAGTTGAGTACGCTGGGGGATGATGAGGTGCTGGAATGGGAGTATCGCATTCAGCACAAAGACGGTATGTGGCGCTGGTGGGTCGGGCGGGAGATGGTGTTTACTCGTAGCTCGGACGGCCGTCCGATCCAGGTACTGGGGAGTACGCTGGACATCACCGAGCGCAAGCAGGCCGAGCAGTCGTTGCGCGCAAGTGAATCCCTGTACCGGGCGCTGGCGGCGAATCTGCCAAGCGGAGCCGCATTTGTGGTCGATCAGGAACTCCGCTACCGACTGGCGGGCGGCCAGGCTCTCACCGCCGCCGGGTTGACATCCGCCGACTTTGAGGGTAAGACATTGCATGAAGTCGTTGATCCGGAACTGGTGCTTGCCCACGAACCACTTTACCGTCAGGCACTTGCCGGAACGCCCGTTCGCCTGGAACATAGTAGCCACGGTCGGCATTACGTTTCCCATCTGGTGCCGCTCCACGACCAGGAGGACCAGGTCTTCGCGGCGCTGGCGGTGTCGTACGACATCACCGAGCGCAAACTGGCCGAGCAGAGCCTCCGCGAAAGTGAAGATCGCTTCCGCAGCACCTTTGAGAATGCCGCTGTGGGGATTGCCCACGTTGGTTTTGATGGCACCTGGCTGCGGGTTAACCAGCGGCTCTGTGCGATTGTTGGCTATACCGCCGAGGAACTTGCCCAACAAACATTTCAAGATATCACCCACCCGGATGATCTGGAGATTGACCTCGAACGGTTTCGCTTGCTGATGCGCGGCGAGATCCCCGGCTACCAGATTGAGAAGCGCTACTTCCACAAGGCCGGCCACACGGTCTGGGTCAATCTGACTACGGCGTTGCAGCGCGATGCAGGGGGAAACCCACGCTACTGTATCTCGGTAGGTGAGGATATTACCGAGCGCAAACAGGCCCAGGAAGCGCTTAAAGAAGCCAAAGAAGCAAATGAGCGTAGTCTGGCACAATTGGAAGCCGTCATCCAGAGTATTGATCAAGGTCTGATCATTGCTGATCCCACCGGGAATATTCTCTCCATGAATCGCGCGGCGCTGGCGATCCATGAATATGCGAGTGTCGAACAGATTCGTCGTCATATCACCGAGTATCCCGATACATTTGTCCTGCATTCGCTGGATGGTCAGCCGCTGCCGGTGGAGCAGTGGCCGCTGAGCCGCGCCCTGGCCGGGGAAGGTTTCTCAAACTATGAAGTGCGTGTGTTGCGCAAAGATACCGGCAAGTCATGGGTGGGCTCCTATGGCGGCACGCCGGTGTGGGATACGAACGGCACGTTAATCCTGGTTGTGCTGACCCTGCGGGATGTCACCGTACACACGCAGGC
>CAKZQX010000356.1 GCA_937141995.1 uncultured Chloroflexaceae bacterium
CGGGAGCCAGGGGCTCGGCTATGACGGGGTCGCTCCCCCGGAGCCGACGGCGACCAGCACACCGACCAGCACACCGACCAGTACACCGACCGCGACCAGTATACCGACCAGTACACCGACCGCGACCAGTACCGTAACCGCCATCAGCACCTTGAGCACCACGGCGACGGCGGTCAATCAGAGTACACTCTACCTACCATATATTACTCAGACGGTAATCCGGCTCAGTCCTATGACTACAGCGAGGGTTTAAAAATCCGGTAGTGCCCCGGCGTGAGTGGTATGTAACGTGGCTACCTCATCAGAAAGCCGTATATTGCACCACGACCACGATGCGTGTGGCACGACCACAGTGTACCAAGTGCGGGCGGGCTTGTCCTGTGACTATGTGTGTGCAGAATTGTGCAACCCGCGCATTCGTGCGCTTTGAAGTGCTCAAGCGAAAGTCCTACGCTCTTTGGCGTGCGGCAGCCCGGCTGCCGCACTTTTAGTGTGTAAACATTCATCAAACATCATGAGTTACGCGATGCAGCCTGTTCCGGCCTCGTGCCAAACGCAAAAGCCGGTTTTGCCTGCGGCAGCATGGTGCTTTTTTATCTGTTTCACACAACATGGACATAAAGTACCCATGTTGTGTGAAACAGAATGAAATCTTCCGCCTGGCCGGAGGCGAAATTTCCTTTTGGGTGAGCAACTACGTAACGCGTGTCAACTATGGACTGCTGCTCGCCGGATTAACTGCATAGACCGTGGCTTTTGCTGTCGTGAAGGCCGGACGCAGAAACGTCGAGGTATCCGGTTGGTAAGCCCCAAGTTCCCGTTCAACCTGACCATAGAAGAGGTAATCTATATCATAGCTCTGGAGAATCTCCTGCCGCCGTGTATCGCTGGTGGTTTCGGCAAAAAACTCCGCAACCATATCACGCTTGTTGAAGAAGTCTACCGTCTGCGCCCAGTGCCCCAGGAAGACCCGCTGCCCACTCAGGCCGGGAATATAGCGCCCGGCTTCATAGGCACTGAAGACAATCGACTCCGGCGGGGCTTCCTCTTCCAACCAGTCGATTGCGGCCACTTCATCGCGGTACAGAAAAAACGGGTAGTTATGCCGGTTCAGATCGACAAAGCGCCAGGCGATCAGGTAGAGGTTGGTTGGGATGACCAGCAACACAAACAGTAGTGCCACCGGCCGCACCAGACGCGGTATATCCCACCGTCGCTTCAGGGCGGGGATAACATAGTGGAACAGCCCCAGGACGGCCAGCAACCCCACCGGCACCTGCCAGCTACTGATCATATGCACCTGGTAGTCGGTGGGGATGTAGGTCAGCGCCCAGCCGACAATAAACCAGACGACGAGAAAGACTTCATTCTGCGCCGCCGGCTGAATATCTCCCCGCTGCCGCAACCAATCGCGCAAACGCAGTCCCAGCGTGATCAGCGCGGCGATCAACGGGATGCCCATCAGGATCAGCATGTACAGCGGGGTGGGCGTAAACACCCCGGCATTGGAAAACTGATCCAGGATCTCTTTCCAGAGCGGATTCGCGCTGGTCAACCAGACCGAGTAAAACGCCGGGGCGCAGGAGATCAGCCCGACCATCAGCATGGACCAGAACCAGTAGCGCGGCCATTTCCGGTCGAGTAGCAGGCGCACGCCACCGTAGACCACCGGCACGCCCCACACAATAATCAGATCATAGGTATGCTGCCAGCCCAGCAGGAGCGCCACCAATCCGGCATACAGTCCATAGCGCAGGTTATTCTGCTGTTCGCCCCGTAGCAATAGCCAGAAGACAGTCAGGATCAATCCCGCAGCTTGGGCAAAGTGGGGATAGCCTAGAATACAGAGGAGGGTATTTCCCTCGGAAATATATAAATTGTTTGGTAGTGGTACATCATCCAGTCCCCAGAGATACTTAATGACTACCAGAGTCCAGCCCAGGCCCGCCCCCAGAGCAATCACCAGAAAAGCCGTTCGCCGACGAAGAACGTTAGTGAAGAACTGCGCCGCCATTAAATATGTCATTGTCAGGAAAAATATTCCGGCCAGAACGCGAAAAATTTGGTAGACCGCTATGTACCCCAGTTCAGTCGCTGCTCCGAAGCGTGCTAATGACCACCAGAGTAAATTAAAAAAAAGCGGTGGGTTTTCCTCAGGCGTCAAACGGTTAGAAATAATATATCCATCCTGGAATGCTTTATACCATGATAGATACTGTGTGTGGTCGTCAACATTTATTAAGAACCCCATGAAATGCTTTTCAGGAGGTTCCGAGAGTATAGCAAAAAAGTAAGGCAGTGAAGTAACCAACAGAATCAGCCCGATAATAATCCCAACGAATGACCATTCAGCCTGGCTAATCCGGTGTGCCCCAACATGTCTGCCGTCTGACACTCTCTCTACGGTATGTCTGGAAGGAACTACAAGTGTATGTTCGATCTTCTGGCGCATGAGACGTTGTATCAGAGATTGCGGTATCCATGACATGATTGGTTTCCTTGTTTTATGGGTTCTTGCTGCGCGAATTATGGATTATCAAGGCATGATAAAACCTGTATTGATGGGTTGAGGTTCTGGTGGTTAGTAACAGTTCAAAGCTAGAGAGTTACGGTCCAATGGTGGCAATGCCGAACTCAGTTGGTGTTGCGATGAACTCTTCACTCGTGCCACGTTCAAGGAGCCGCAGTTGTACGCCATCGTGTTCCTCTGAGCGCATCGTCTGACCTGGCGATATATTGAGGGAGTCAATTTTCGGTTCATACCAGGTCAGGACTTCGGCTTGCTTGATCCGTTCCAGGGTCGTCGCATCACCATTAATAATGTTCTCATACTGTATCAATGGCACTTCCGGCAGATAGTATTGTGGGAAGCGCCATGCTTCTGCGATAAGCACAGCATCCTCCGGCATAGCCTCCCGGACTACCTCGTTCTGGGCTTGAATGAGCGCATCCTGTTCTTGAATCGTCGCATACGAGAGCACCTTCAACCGCTCGCCGGGCAACAAGTAGACCGGGGCCAGTAGAAAAAGCAGCGAGTTGCCAACAATACCGACTGTAGTTAATGTCGCCCCCCAACGCCAATGATCTATCAATGCAGTCGCGGCACGCGCACTTACCAGCATCAGGATTGGCAAGTAGACAAAGATTAACCCTTGCTGTCCCATATGGATGAGTGTGTAGTATCCCAACCCCGGCGCGGCCCAGAGTAGCAGGAACCAGAAGCGCCAACTTTGTGCAACCTCCTGTAACGGACGTCGGAGGAACCAACCGCCCAGCACGGCAGGAATGATACCGAAAGCCCACCCCCAGAATGTATAGCGGAAGAGCTTATCAAGATTATGGAAGACACCCGACCATCCGGCGCCTTCAAAAATAGATGTCGTCTTATTGAAATGCTCTGCATAGGCTGAAAGCACATGGAAGTAATTCGCCATACCTCCACTCAATGCAAATAACGGTATCAACCAGGCCAGCACTGTTCCGCCAAGGATCATCACTGCTCCCACCTTCCAACGAAACGGCAACCGAAAACCGGCTACTACTGCCAGCGGAAAAAGAAAGACGAGCGTCTGGGGACGAAAGCCTCCCGCCAATCCCAACCAGAGGGCTAGCAGCAATGCTGTACGGCGTTCACCATACCAGACCCGCCAGGATAGTGCTGCGATTACCGTAACCACCAGCGCGTCAAGCGCGTGTGGCAACGCCACCTCGCCGTAAAACCAGTACAACGGACTTGAGAGCAGCAAGAGTGCAGCAATCCATCCCACGCGCGTATTCCACATACGCTGTCCGAGATCATACAGCGCCACCGCTGCGAGGGCCGACCCCAGGGTCGCCAAAAAGACATAGCCGGTTTGAGCATCACCGGTTATCCAGGCAACCATCCGCCCCAGTAATACGTAGAGCAGGTAGCCCGGTACGTGTGGTTGTCCCTGACTAATATCGAAATGATCCAGAGCAAAGGCAAAGTTGATCGAGTCCCAGTGATACAGAAATTGACTCTGAAACGGTAAGCGACTCACTAACCCGATGGTAAGCAGAACAGGACCCCATACTTTGCTCCAGAGAGAAACACGTTGGATAGAAATACTCGTTTGCAGTACTTTTACATCAGACATCGGTTGTTCGCTCCTTTGGTTGATTATCGGCAACAAACGTGGGCAGCAATGTCTGTGAAAGAACCTGCTGTTCTATTTTGCTTCCATACCATCCAAATGTCAGGATTGCCAGTAACACGCACAGTGGTACCAGACTATTTACTCCCGATTGACCTAACACCATGCCCAGGTTACGTGCCACATCCCCATTCAATAGGTTTGGAAGTGAGTAGTTGAACAGAGGATTGGGTGTATAGTCGGGAAAGCTCTGCCCGCCAATTGTTTCAGTCCATACCACAAACAGTGACCAGAGGCTCAGTAGAAGAATGAGCAGGCGAGAACTCATTCTTTTTCCCCAACATTCGACAAACATACCTACCGCTACAGCCATAAATGGTAACATCGGCACGATGTATCGGGGGCCGACTGCGAATCCACCTTCCCACATCACCGAAGATCCATTGAAGAGAAAAAAACTAACCACCGCCCAGGCGCAGACGCCCCACTCCAGGCGATAGCGGCGTTGTTGCCACCAGAATAGAAAACCGGGCAGAGCCAGTAACAGAATCGGGGCGATAAAGAAAAGTCCGCGGTATGTTCCAAAGGTAATTCCCCATAACGCCGGAGCATTGGGTCCAACCAGACTCATAAAACCCTGCTGATGGACATCGGTCCAGAGTTCCGAATATTGGTAGCCGACCGGGAGAATGGTCCGGAAAATTGCCCAGTTGTATCCCATAGCCAGTAAGCCTGGCGGCAGTCCACCCAGAACGAGCAATCCACATCCACTCAAGAGACGGTTAGGTAGCACTGCCAGGGTATAAGCAAAGACTCCCACTGCAATCAATACTGCCGGGTACTCGGTAATCACTGCATAGCCAAGCATAGTCCCTACCGGCAAGACCATCCATTGAGCAACCTGCTTCCGGCCTATCAAGAACGCCAGATAGAAAGCCCCAAAGAGCAGAACTGCTACGATCTGATGTCCGTACAATGCACTCGAATATGGAAATGCTGGAGTTGCCAGACCGTACAGCAGCGCGACACCAATACGCCGGCCGGAATGCCGGGTAAAGGTTCCCAAAAAGCTATATATCAAGACGCCCAGCAATGCCGCCGGGAGTGACACAACCATAACTGTTATCAGATAGTGGACAACCGCAGCATAGATTTTTTCACGCAGCAGACCACTACCATTTTCCTTGAGCGTTTCGCCAAAGGCATCGCTCTGTGCTATACGCTCCAGGATGGATTGCACCGGCGCGGATTGGAGCAGCGGCCGTGCCGCCGCATAGACCGGCACCGCCAGAAATGATGCTCCGGGAGCTTTGTCGCTGTAGTAATGTCCATTGAACAGCGCATAGTCCCCGGTATTCTGAACATAGTTGTCGATATTGAGAGTGCCGTCATCAACAATTGCCAGTACCAGATTCAGGCGCGAATTCTGGTTCCAATCAGCCCAGCGCGGCAGAAAGTAGACGTAACA
>CAKZQX010000357.1 GCA_937141995.1 uncultured Chloroflexaceae bacterium
ACGCGGTGGGCGTTTGGACCACGAACACCACGCCATGCGCGAAACCCGCGAAACGATCACTGCTGCCATGGATCAGGCGATCCCGCGTTTGGTGGGTGATATCGCTGCCGGCAGGGCAAAGAACAAGCATGTCCCATGCTGCCGCGGGCGAGTCGGGCCGGTTATCCCGATAAATGCCTGGTTGGGAACCGACCGCGTAACGCGTGTCAATTAAGATGTCCGGTACCGCCCTCTGCCGGAGGCGAATCCGGCTGTTCTTCCCGGTGAACACCTGGCTTGGCACCGACCGCGCACGTCCTGTCATACGACAGAGCGTACGCGGGCTTCCATCGGGTCAAACATCTCGTTTGCATGCCCACCGTGTAACTCGTGTTCTGTTAATGGAAAGAACGCCCCGATTGGGTATCTCCTGATGGACCTTCCTGGAAGGATGGGTGTAAAAGGCGAACATTATGCAACCCGTTTCGGTGCTGCTTATCGATAGCAACCCGGTCTTTTTACGCATTGCCGTGGGTTTATTACAGGATTACTACTATAATGAACTTGTTATTCTAGGAACCTCCAATGGTGGCGAAGATGCGTTGACCCAGGCTAGAACGCTTCAACCCGATGTGCTTTTACTTGGCACGGGTCTCAACAGTATGCGTTGCCTGCAGATCATTCCTCAGGTGCGGGCAGCGCTACCCCAGGTCAAAATAATTGTTCTGGGATTTCTCGAGGCCAAAGGGTATCGTCAGGTGGCAATCGCTGCCGGGGCTGATGAGTTTGTACTAAAAATCGCAATCAATATCGAGTTGCTGGCAACTATTCGGCGTGTTCGGTGCTCAATGGAGCGGTAGCGCGGAATTGGTTGTGCAGATCGGACTGAAACATTGGTAAATATGTGCCGCTCTATTCTGATTGTTGTGGTAGGATAGGATTACACCGGCAAGAGTTTATAACACTTTCTTATTTTTGCAGTCAAGAAAGTGTAGTATTTTCTGGGAAGAACCGGCCTTACTCATTCACGCGTGAATAGAGCATATACGTGATATGAATGCGCCAGAGTGTTATTGCGCTCCCATGCCTGCCGCTGCTGGTAGCGTATAGTTGTTGTGCATTTTTTACGAATTGCTAACTTTTTCCCCCGACCAGGTTCCCAAACTGGTGTAAAACATGCTATACTGCACCCATCCGACAACGTATTACCGCTGCGACCCCGCATCAGTTCTTCTCAACTGTCCCCGGTGTGCTCAGCAGAACCTCTTTCGCTCAGAGGGGTGTACGTTGTAGCGCGAGAGCGAAGGTACGGCACCCGGTCGAACCTCTGGCGCGTATCGGAGATCTGGTTTTTGGAACGGCGGCCTGGAGGTCAATGTACCGGTCGCTATGAGTGCTGCCACGTGCAAACGTGGAATGGGAGTGTACTGATGTACGTCAACTTGTTTGTTGGGAACCTGCCGTGGAGTGTTGGCGATGCGGAATTGGAAGAGATCTTTCGCCCCCACGGGGACGTGCAGCGCGCACGGGTAATCAACGACCGTGAGACGGGTCGCTCACGGGGGTTTGGGTTTGTGGAGATGGAGGTCGATGATATTGTTGCGGTGATTAATGCAACTAACGGACATGAAATTGATGGGCGACCGTTACGTGTGAACGAGGCTGAAAGCAAAGGTGGTGGTGGTGGTGGCGGTGGTGGCAACCGCCGTGGTGGCTCGCGGCCTCCGCGTGACCGCTATTAGCATCGGCCGGGTGCAGCGGGTTCTGCTTGCCGCGCGGAACGCCCCGTGGTCCCGGCACTGGATGTGCTAAAGCGAACGTTCAGCATTATCATATCCGGTTTTGTAGAGCTACCTGTGCGAGGTGGCTCTTTTTGTTTGACATAAGTTATCAGGTATCACGCATTTATCATGTTGCGCTGGTTCAGGGGAAGCGAGACATCGTGATACAATACCTACCACGTTGATGCTGCATCAATCTGTGCGAGCCGGTGATCCCGGTGTGATCCTGCTCACGGCAAGGGTGCCGGGTTCTGGCCCACGGATCGTGCTTGATCGCATGGAGAAAGTAAATTGGAGAATGTTATGCTGAAGCGCTCGGCGACTCTCAGGCAGCGGTTAGACTATCTGGCCGACGATGTTGAGGCCAGTTCACAGGGTGCCGCGGAGCGTCTGCGCGACCTGGGAGCCGCCGTTGAAGGGGAGCAGGCCGCGGATACCTGGGCCGTCGCTGATATTTTTCAACTTATCGACCCCGATACAATTGCCGACCAGGTGCGTAGCCGTGGCGGCGGGAGTGTGCGTTTTCTTGAGGTGCTGCGCAATGTGTTGATCTTTATGCCTATTGCCGTTACCTGGATTGGCATCTGGCTGGCGCTGGAGAATTATGGCGATGTTGTCGCGGCCAATCCCGATCTGGCGGCACAGGCATTTCTCTATTTGTGGCAGGAAGGGATCCTGGGGGTGCGCCTCAGCACCATTGCGCTGATCGATGGTATTCTCCTGGCAATTGTTGCCATCCTGACATTTCTGGTGCTGGCACAGAATAGTCAGGCCGACCGGTATGCGGATCAGGTGCGCGATGAACTTTCCGGCGTTCTGGCCGATGCCTCGCTGGCATTGACTGCCCGGCGCACCCGTCAGACGTCCGGGTTCCTTTCCCAATTCGACTATGTCGCCCAGGAAATGCTGAACGAACTGCGGCAGGAGCGCATGCGTGTTCAGGAATTGGCTGAGCGCAAGGAGAAGGAGGTTGGCGACCTCTCAAACTTCATCCGCGATTTTGTAACCGGCACGCAGGGCATGCTGACGGCGGCGCAATCGCTACACCAGATCCCGATGCAGCAGGGGCGCATTCTGAACTCTCTCTCTGATGCGTTCAATCAACTGGCCGATCAGCAGCGTGACCAGCAGCAGGAGTTTGCGAACACCATCCGCCAGGCGACCGCGCAACTGCGGTTGCTCACCGATACCTACCGGACCACCAGCATCGATATGCAGGGGATGGGTACCAATCTCCAGACGATGGGCAGCAGTTTTCAGACGATGGGGATCGACCTGCGCGATGCCGTCACCACTTTTGCGCATGCCGCAACCCAGAGTACGCAGGCCGTCATGGATATGCGTACCTCTGCCGGGGATCTGGCGGCGGCGCAGGCCCAGTTTCTCGCCTCAGTCGCGCATGAGCGGCGCATGCTGGAGCGCTGGACGCAGGAGATGCAGGCCGCAGTGCAGTCCTTGCAGCAGCTTAACCGCACGATTGAAGAAAATCTGGCGCAGGTGCCCCCGGAGGCCGAGCGGTGATACCATACTGACACAGGGACAGCGCTCTATCATCTGAACCGTACCGGAACCATTGAATACCTGAAGGAGACGCTCATGCGGCAGCGCAGGTCCCAGCCGCGTGTCCGCGATACAACGCTGTTGAGTGGCTGGCTTTTTGCCGATCTGCTGCTAGGGTTGGCGGTTATCTTTCTGGTAGCTGCGCCGAGCGGCTCATTTGCGCCACTCCCACCAACATTGACCCCGACGCGCGCACCGACTTACACACCCGGCCCGACTTACACGCCTTTCCCGACGTTTACCGCCGGTCCCAGCCCGACGCCGCTGCCCACCTACACCGTTGGCCCCAGTCCGACGCCGCTGCCCACCTACACGCCGTTGCCGACCTACACCCCGGGGCCCAGCCCGACGCCCGCGCCGACCTATACGCCCTTCCCGACCTTTACCGTCGGTCCCAGTCCGACGCCCGCGCCGACCTATACGCCCTTCCCAACGTACACGCCGGGGCCCAGTCCAACCGGGCGCATTATCGCCTTTGATGATGTGGTGTTGTCGCAGGAAGCGATGGAGTTCCAGCTTGCCGCCAATGCCAATGCGCTGCTCAGTGCCGACGCCAATGTGCGGCAGCAGGAGCAGCAGCGTCTGCGCAACCAGATCCGGCAGCAGTTTGGCAATTTGCAGGGCAAGCGTGCCGGAATTGTTTTAACATTTGGGGTTGCGCCGACGCCGGCCGAAGGTGGGCGGCTTTCGCAGGCGATCAATGATCTGCTCCAGGACACCCTGCCGGATGTCTTTGGCGATGCGGTGATGCGCGATTTCCACCGGATCGAGGGTGATCCGCAACTGCGCGGTGTCGTGGAGGTTGAGGTCTATCTCATCGCCGGGGATGAGTAGCGGTTGTCTCCGGTTACACGCCGATGCCGGCTTCGTTCGGGGTTTCGCCGGTTGCTGGCGTGCGGGGCAGCATTACGGTGAAGATGGTACCTTGACCGGGGACGCTGCGCGCGGTTATTTGCCCGGCATGCGCCTCAACAATGTGTCGCACAATCGCCAGGCCCAGGCCATTACCGGGATAGGGCCGCGCCAGTGAGTTATCAATCTGGTAAAACGGTAGGAAGATCTTCTCGATCGCTTCCTCGGGAATGCCGCAGCCGGTATCGGCCACCCGCAGCAGCACGCGTGATGGTTCATCGTGGGCCGACAGCACAATCTGCCCACCGGCCGGGGTGAATTTAAGCGCATTGTCCAGCAGGTTATGCACCACCAGTTGGAGCGCGTTCGCGTCGGCCTGGAGTGGCGCAACCTCTGTGACCAGCAGATCCAGTTGCACATTGCGCTGCCGGATCTGGCCCTGGATCGCATCTACCACCTGCTGGAGTAACTCAGTCAGGCGCACGCTGGTTAGCGTCAGGCTGGTCGAGCGTGCCTCTTGCAGATAGAGCAGGTTGTTCAAATGCCGGCTCAGTATCTCGGCATTGCGGTGCATCAGTGTAACCGCCT
>CAKZQX010000358.1 GCA_937141995.1 uncultured Chloroflexaceae bacterium
AGATCAGCACCATGCCAAAGTAGAGTTCCATAATAATTCGGTTGCGCGTACCCACCGCCTTGAGAATGCCGATCTGCCGCACCTGCTGGGTCATAATCGCTTCAATCGTGTTAATGATCAGGAACATAGCCAGCAGCAGCGCCAGCGCCCCCAGGCCGCTCAGGATCAGCAGGATCGTCGGGAGCACCAGTTCCGCCGGGTGCTGCTGCGGGGTCGGCACTTCGGTGGTATCAACGGTGCGCCCGCTGCGCTCGATCTTCTCGGCAACCTGATCGGCCACATGCCGGATATGGTTTTCGTCCAGCGGATGCTCGGCGACGACGATCATCATCTGGTTGTAGATCTGGTCATAGTCACCCGTGCCGCCCAGCCACTCCAGCGTATCCAGGTTGATGTAGCCAAACGCCTTGCCCGCAATAACGGCGGGTACGGTGCTCAGGTCGTGGGTTGTCCCGGCAATCGGGATGCGACGCTGCTCGCCACCGGCGATCTCAACCAGCACTGTATCACCGATCCGGGCATGCACGCGGGGCAGCGCACTACGCTCGAGCAGCAACGCATGATCGGGGGGCGGCCATGCGCCCGCTTCCGCTTGCACAATATTGACCGTCATCTGCCCGTTGTCGGGTAGCACAAACAGTTCCAGGTCGTACCATTCATTCGGACCGATCTGAATGCGCGCCAGCACCGTGCGGCGGCCCTCGGCCTGGGCTACTGCTTCCATCCGGCCCACCGCCTCCACCAGTTCATCATCAAAGGGCTCGGTAGTGATGATGGCGCCGGCCGGGTTGATCGAGAGGTAGGAGTCGTGCAACTCATGCAGAATATTGTCCCGCGCGGCGACTACCGCGCCAAAGGCAAACACCCCCACCGCAATCGACAGCACCACAAGCAGCGTGCGCGTCTTGTGGAGGGACAGATCACGAAAAACCTTGTACCAGCGGGGACGGAGCATCACGGGCCTCCTTCCGATTGTTGCTGCGCGCTGGTGTCCAGCGTGATACCGTGCAGAAAGGTCTGCACATGGCCGGCGATCATCTCGTCGTCGTCCGGCAGCGGAAAGGGCAACTGATCCATCTGCCGCAGGTTCTCGGTGGCAAAGGCGCGGATCAGCAGTGGCCCGAAGAACTGAAAGATGGCCGCAAACGGGTTAATCGGTCGGATATGGCCCTGGTCGGCCTGCCGTTGCAAGTAGGTTGCCAGCGGGAGCAGGATAATCGGCATAATCCGCCCAAAGATATGCTGTGCCAATTCCGGGTGGCGCGGTCCCTCGACAAAGAAGATGCGGGCCATCCGCGCCATGCCCGGCTCCTGAAAGATCTGGATATAGGCGCGTGCCGCCCGGGGCAGAAAGGTTTCGGGCGGGGCAGCGGTCTCTTGCTGCAACACCCGGCCTAGATTCTGAAGCGGTTGGTAGCTATGCACCACGGTCTCCAGCAGTTGCAGCTTGCCCTCCGGGAAGTAGTGGTAGATCAGCGCAGGTGAGAAACTCTGCCCGGTGTCGTGCCGGATCGCGGCGGCGATCAGCTTGTTGGTCGTGCCTTCGTAGCCATGCTGCGCAAAGGTCTTCATGGCCGCGCTGAGGATCTGGGCCTTTTTCTCTTCGTGGTTGGTTTTCGGTCGTGCCATAGCTCTACTCATAATTTATTGACTAATCAGTTAACTAACTGTAGCATAGCATAGCACGGGATGCCGGGTTGTCAAGTCGTTCTTTGGGCGGATTGGCGATTGGCGATTGTTTCGGTAGGGACGCGCGTGTGCGCGTCCGCGTTCTCATTCGGCCGCAAGCGCCCGGCGTGCCGCGGCCAGATCGTCCGGCGTGTTGATGTTGAGGAACGCCTGCCCCGCCGGGTCATAGCGGGCGATCACCTCTGGCGCAACCGTTTCCATCCGCACGCTCGCCAGGAAATCGGCAATCCGCCGCTGCCCCTGATCCAGCATGCGCCGCAGTGGTGCGCAGCAGGCGCGGCTATAGATCGCATGCAGCGGTTCCAGCCCGGCCGCGTTGCGTACCGCGCCGGGACGGGGGGAACGCGGCACCAGCGCATCATAGGTGCGCGGGTAGGCCAGCATGGCCGCCGGCAGTTCGCGCCGGAGCAGCGGCATATCGGCGGCGACCACCAGGGCATACGGGTGGGTCATCGCCGCCAGCCCCGCGTAGATCCCGCCCAACGCACCGCCATCGGAATAGCTATCGGGAATGCAGTGCGCCGGCAGATCCGGCCACGCCTGCGGATCATTCAGAACCACCAGCCGTTCCGCACAGAGCGGCGCAAGCAGATCGAGCGTATGCTCCAGCAGCGTCGGCCCGTCCGCGCCCCACAACCGCAGCCGGCGCTTATCCTGCCCCAGGCGGCGACTACTCCCGCCGGCCACGACGATCCCGGTGACCGGTTGCCCGGTCGCACTGTCGCCGGATTGCACAATTGTCATTTGGTATCCTTTGTGCTTCATCTATACTCATTCCCATGCTATAATGAATGTCATACCCGGCAAGCATTAACCAGCTTACACCATTTCAGGCAGGAATATGCCCTGCCGGATGCGTATCCGACCTTTCACATTACCAATCGAGGGAAGTATGCTCCTGGTGTATACCGCCGATCTTCACGGCAACATCGCAGGCTATCGGCAACTCCTGGAGTTAGCCGCACAACGCAACGCGCAGGCAGTCATCGTCGGTGGGGATCTGCTGCCACCCGACATCAAAATTGCAACGGCGATCCAGAACCAGCGTACCTTTATCGAAACCGCCCTGCGCCCGCTCCTGATGGAGTTCCATACCGCCCAACCCGAGATTGCGGTCTATCTACTGCCGGGTAATGATGACTGGGCGGCGGCAATTGCGGCCCTCGATGACCTCGACCAGGAAGGGTTGGCGTATCCGCTGCACCAGCGGGTCTTTGCCCTGACCGATGATCTCTGGCTGGCGGGATATGCCTGCGTCCCGCTTACACCCTTCCGCATCAAAGATTATGAGCGGCACGACGGTGGCGATCTGCCGTCATACAGTTTTGCGATGGCCTACACCAGCGCGGGTGGTCAGCCGGAAAAAGCCTCTGTTGCCACTATGCTGCGCCAACCCACCATCGCCGAAGACCTGGAAGCCCTGGCCCGCCGGAGCAACCCGGCCCGCACCATCTATGTCAGCCATGCGCCCCCCCACGATACCGGGCTTGATCTAATGCGCAGCAAACACGCGGGCAGCCGGTCGCTCCGCGCATTTATCGAGCAGCACCAGCCACTGCTCACGCTGCATGGCCATATTCATGAAGCGCCCCAGGTGAGCCGCCGCTATGCCGAGCGGTTGGGTCAAACCTGGTGCGTCAATCCGGGTCACGACCGCCAGGTCTTCTATGCGGTTACGTTTGATACCGACGACCTGGCGGGAACATTGTGGCATACGGTGTATGGATCGATCGGATCGATCCAGTAGTTCCCATCGCCCCGGCACAATCATCGTTCGTACGCGCCCCGCCGGCAAAGCGTTCCCTGTTTCTGCCAATTAACCGAGAAAACCGAGAAAGGTTGCCGCTATGTTTAACACCATTGGCGACGTGCGTACCGGGTTAAGCACCCAACAATATATTGCTACCGATGATATCTCGACTGCGATGTTCCTGGCCGACCGCCTGGGCAAGCCGCTGTTGACCGAAGGCCCGGCGGGTGTGGGCAAAACCGAACTCTCCAAGGCATGGGCCGGCGCAACCGGGCGCGAGCTGATCCGCCTGCAGTGCTACGAAGGGCTGGATGAAACCAAGGCGCTCTACGAGTGGGAGTATGCCAAGCAGTTACTTTACACTCAACTGTTGCGCGACAAACTGGGCGAGGTGTTGGGCGATGCCGCTACCCTGCGCGAGGCTGCCGACCGGCTGGCGAGCGAGGAGGAGGTCTTCTTCTCGGAGCGCTTCCTGCTGCCGCGGCCGCTGCTGCGGGCGATTACCAGTGATAAGCCGGTTGTTCTGCTGATTGACGAGATTGACCGGGCTGATGCCGAGTTTGAAGCCTTCCTGCTGGAGGTACTCAGCGACTTCCAGGTCAGCGTACCCGAGTTGGGGACGCTCAAGGCGAAGCATACGCCTACAGTGATCTTAACCAGCAATAACACCCGCGAGTTGAGCGAGGCGCTCAAGCGGCGCTGTCTCTACATCTTTATCGACTACCCCGATCTGGAGTCGGAACTGCGCATTGTGCAACTGAAGGTGCCGGGGCTGGCCCCCAAACTGGCGCGCCAGGCGGTTGAGATGGTGCAGTTGCTGCGCGACCTGGATCTGAAGAAGCATCCGAGCGTAAGTGAGACCCTGGACTGGGCGCGTGCGCTGGTCGCCCTCAACACCCGCGCGCTTGACCAGAAAACCATTGACAACACCCTCAGTGTCCTGCTCAAGTATCAGAGCGATCTGCAGCGGGCGAAGCGCGCCATGGAGGGCGGCTCGGGCCGGCGCAAGGAGCGGGGCAGCCTGGGAAGCGATCCGCGCGGCTTCGAGGGGCTTGATCGGTACAACTGATGCGCAACGGCCAGACAGCCAGGATAGCGAGGAATAGCCGATGGATGATCGAATTGTCAATTTTATTGCCGGACTGCGCGCCGCCGGGGTGCGCGTCAGCGTGGCCGAGAGCGTTGACGCCCTGCGCGCGATTGAGCAGGCCGGCATTCAAGATAAAGACCTCTTCCGGGCCGCCCTGCAGACCACTCTGGTGAAAGACCCGCAGGCGGTGCCGGCATTTCAGCGCCTCTTTCCGCTCTACTTTGGCAGTGACGCGCCGCCCATGCAGCAACCGGGCGGTGGCGGATCGATGAGCGAGGAAGAGCAGCAGATGCTCCAGCAGATGCTCCAGCAGATGCTGGCTGAGATGTCGCCGGAGCAACTGGCGGAACTCTTCGAGGCAATGATGCGCGGGCAGCAACCCACCAACGAGCAGATCCGCGATATGCTGGGGCAGTTGCCGCTGCCCCCAATGACCCACCCCTACTACCAGGAGTGGATGACCCGGCGGGCCATGCGCCAGATGCAGTTTGCCAGACTGGATCAGGCACTGCAAGAACTACTGGAGCAGTTGCGCGAAGCGGGCATGAGCGAGGAGGCGCTGCAGGAGATCGCAGAAGCAGCGCAGCAGAACCAGCAGGCGCTGGCCGAGCAGATTGCGCGGCAGGTGGGGCAGCAGATGATCGAACAGGCGCAGGCCGAGGGTATGCGTCCCCAGTCCATGGATCAACTGATGGACCGGCCATTTGAGCATCTCACCCCGGACGAGACGAAAGATCTGCGCACGCTGGTCAACCGGCTGGCGGCGCGGTTGCGCTCCCGGATGGCGTTGCGCCAGCGGCGGGGCAAGAGCGGCACGCTCGATGCCAAAGGCACCATTCGCACTAACCTGCGCTTCGGCGGGGTGCCGCTGATTGTGCGCCATCGGCGGCGGCATCTCAAGCCGCGCCTGGTGGTAATTTGCGACCTGAGTATCTCGATGCGCCCGATTGCCGGCTTTATGCTGCTGCTAATCTACGCGCTCCAGGACCAGATCAGCCGGACACGCTCGTTTGCCTTTATCGACGATCTGCACGATGTCAGCGTTGATTTTGCCCAGTGCCGCACCGAGCGCGCCATCGAGCAGATCCAGGAGCGCATTCGGCCGCCGCGCAGTTATGCCACCGATCTGGGGAACAGTCTGGGTACCTTTGTGCAGGACTACTGCGGCTGTGTGGATCATCGCACAACGGTGATTGTGCTGGGTGATGCACGTAACAACGAGAATGACCCCAACCTCGAGGCGTTTAGCCAGATCCGCCGCCGCGCCCGCCGGATCGTCTGGTTCAACCCGGAGCCACCTGCGATGTGGGGTCGCTACGATCCCGGCAGCCTTAGCAGCGATATGCTCAAGTACATGCCGATGTGCGACTCCGTTCACCATGTCAGTACCATGCGTGATCTGGCCGCTGCGATTGATCATCTGTTTACACGGAGAGGTTAGGAGTTAACGGTTAGGGGTTAACGGTTAGGGGCAATACCTTTCAAATAACCGGGCTTACGTAATTCCTTACCTGGAATGAGGATACCGCCTCCGGCAGGG
>CAKZQX010000359.1 GCA_937141995.1 uncultured Chloroflexaceae bacterium
CAGGGCACCCGGCATGCCGTGGGACCGACGCGAATCAGCTTTTCAGACAGTCTCTTAGGATCATACCACAAACAGATAAATTAAAAATATGTGACAGCGACAATTTTCCTGAAATGCCTCTATTCTGCATCAGCAAGCGCTAAATCTGCGATTTTATGCCCCGAACGACCGCCAATCCCGACCAGGTGTTTGAAAACAAATTTACAAGGCCGGGTATAATACGCGCATCAAAGTGGGAGCCCGGCAAACCAGGTCTGAAGGGAGGTGTCTCGCAGCTTACCCCGGTGGACGACCCGATGTCGTTCTGCCTGCAATCTGAACATTACAAGAGACTGGCACTCCGGTGTGCTCAGTAAAGGAGGAAACATGTCAACCCCGAATCGGAGACGATCCCCTGATCGCATCCTGTTGACACTCGGCTTGCTGCTCATTGTTGGGCTGGCGGCAATTCTGCCGGCGGCGGCGCCGACAACTCAGGCGCAGCAACAACCTATTGAGCAAATGCGAGCCTTCTGGGTGGACTCGGCCAACCCAGGCTATCGCAATCATCCCCAGGTTGATGAACTGGTTGCGAACGTCGTCCGCGCCAATGCCAACACCATCGTAGTTCAGATGCGACGGCATGGTGACGCGCGCTACAACAATAGTATTGAACCACGCGCTGTCGATCCGCGGCTTGCCCCTGCCGATGAGTTCGATCCGCTGGCCTACCTGCTGGCGAAAGCGCACTCCGAGGGGATTAAAGTCCACGCATGGCTGGTTGTCTCTGTTACCTGCCGTTCGTCTGATCCGCTGTGGGGGCATCCGCAGCATGTCTGTACCCATCATGGGCCGAATGTGCCTGATCCGGAGCGCTGGACCACGGCGACCTACAACGGCACCCAGGTGGGTGATCTTGATCCGGGGCATCCCGGCGCAATTTTGCATATGGAAGCGGTGGTTCAGCATCTGGTGCAGAATTACCCAACTCTGGACGGGATTCACTTTGACTTTATTCGCTATGGTGATATTGCCTATGGCTATAATCGGGTGAGCCTGGATCGCTTTAACCAGGCGCATGGCTTTGCGCGTAATTATCGTCCGGCACCGAGTGATCCGCTCTGGAGCCAGTGGCGGCGCGACCGCATGACCGAGTTGATGCGGCGGCTCTATATTCGCAGTAAGGCGATTAATCCCAAGATCCAGGTCAGCATTGCCGCGATCACCTGGGGGGGGGTCGGTAGTTATAATCCGGGCGACTGGCCCAACTCAGCCGCGTATTCGCGCGTGTTTCAGGATTGGAAAGCCTGGCTGCAGGAGGGCATTATTGACTTTGCCATGCCGATGCAATACTTTGAGGAGGGCAAAGCCCGCAGCCGGGGTTGGTACGATAGCTGGCTTGCCTGGGGCCGGGAGAACAGCGGTCGTCGGGCGATTGTCGCGGGCATGGGCTCCTGGCTCAACACGCGTCAACAGGGCATTGATCAGACCCGGCGCGCGCTGACGCCGGATGCCCAGGGACGTGTCCTGGCCGGCGTGGGCTTCTACTCCTACAATCAGCCCTATGCGCGGAGCACCTACGAGGGTCGCCGCCAGTTTATGGATCAGTTGCGCGAGACGGTCTTCGCGCAACCCGCGGTTGCTCCCAACTGGCCCTGGATCGCCTATCCAACCACGGGTCATCTCCAGGGCATGGCCTGGGTCGATGGGCAGATTGTTCCGAACGCGCATGTGTCGCTCTTCAAGGATGGCAACTGGGTGCGCGACATGACGGCCTCGTATGACGGCTGGTATGGCGCGGTTGAACTGGAGCCGGGCAACTACACGGTTGTGATCCATGGTCCAAATGGACGTACAGTTGAACACCAGGTCGTTATTAAGGCCGGAATGGTCATGAACGGTCCATAAGAATTATGGATCAGATTGGTCAGCGTGCAGCGGCGAAGCCAGGAAAGGCTTCGCCGCTTTGCTTTTGCGCCTTTCTCTTCCACAACGCATATCTGCTCCCGGTTTTAATAGCATTGACATCTTCAGTTAACATGTTCTTAACTTTCACCAGGTACGCTATTTCTCAACCATAATTGCATTTTTCCAATAGAACCAGCCTATGCCTGTGGAGTGCGGGAGCCATATTCCCGGCGTATCGGGCGGCGTAAGCCATGCCTGCGCACTCCAGGTGCATTTCATCCAGGTCGGACATATCCCTGGCGCATTATTGCTTCATAAAAGAGGAAACAGGTACGCGCGTGTCCTTACCTAAGCAGCTTGTATCCATTTCATCCTCATTGTCGAGACCGTCCCGGCGCTTCGTCTTCAACTGGCCCACTGCCAGTTTTCGTACGAAACTGCTCGCGCCGCTCCTCCTCCTGATGACACTTTCTATACTAGCCAGCGCCGTAGGCTTTATCTTCAGCACCAACGCCACCCGCAACACACTCCTCGATGGGCAACTGAACGAAGATATCCAGCGCCTGACGAAAGAATTGCAGTTGCGTGAGGACGAAGTCGGCCAGAGTGCCCGGTTGCTGGCCGAAGACCCTGAGTTGATCCTGGTGTTACGCCAGGATACCTTTCGCCAGGGTAGCTATGTGCTGCTTGACCTGGATCGCCGTGCGCTGCGGGTGCGTGATCGCTTTCAACTGGATCAGGTGATGGTGGTCAATGCCGAAGGACAGCCGCGCGTAAATATTGCGGCCCAGTCGCTCCTGAGCCAGATCAGCGTGATGGATCATGACCGACTGGAGGCATGCCGGCAAGCGGAGCAGACCTTCCTTGTGCATACTCAGGTTGGAAACGAAAAGGGTGAGAACGAAACGGCAGTACTGCTGATTGGCTGTGCGCCAATCTTGAATAAGCTTGATGCGCTGGACGACGCCACGCTGCTGGGAACGGCCTATACCTTTTTAAATCTCTTTGAGACAATTCCCGAACTGCGCCGTGAGCTGGGGCTGCTGTCCGAGGTAGAACTGGCCGCCGACACGCTGCTGGTCTCTACCCTGGTCGATGTCGATCAGGCTGCACCCGATGCATCAATGCCGGCCCACACTGATGGCAGCTATCGCACCGCCACTACAACCATCGCGCTTGGGAG
Organism: uncultured Chloroflexaceae bacterium; assembly: GCA_937141995.1. Classification (GTDB taxonomy): domain Bacteria; phylum Chloroflexota; class Chloroflexia; order Chloroflexales; family Chloroflexaceae; genus CAKZQX01. The sequence goes on from CAKZQX010000359.1 coordinate 3,071, forward strand.
CGATCCGATTCAGATTACCCTGCTGCGTAGCACTGCCGAGATCGATGCGATTGTCGCTACCGGATTGCAGGCCGTAGTGATCAGTAGCATTCTTACACTGGTACTGCTGCTGGCCGTCGGCACCATAATTGCCCGCTCGCTGACCCATCCGATTCTGAAGCTGGCCGGGGTGGCGCAGGCCGTCGCCGAGGGTGATCTCTCGCGGCGTGCTCATCTGACCCGGCAGGATGAAGTCGGGCAGTTGGGACGGGCCTTTGACCATGCCACCGCGACGATCACCGACCTGCTCGATCACCGTGCGCGCGAGGCGGGCAAGTTCCACGCCATTTTGCAGAGTATCGCCGATGGCGTGCTGGCGGTAGATACAAATGAGCAGATTGTACTGGCCAATCCGGCGGCCGGAGCACTGCTGGCGTGTTCCCAGGAGCAACTGGTCGGGCAACCGCTAACCACCCTGCTGGCGACCGATGACCCGATTCTGCTGACCGGCATGCAGCAGGTGATTGACCAGATCCGCAGCGAACTGGTTGATCCCGATCTGATGCCGACCGAGGAACGGGTCGTGCTGGGCTCACGCGTCGTACGTTTGCAGAGTGCGCCTACCCTGGGCAGCGGCAGCATTCTCACTGGCGCGGTGGTGATCATCCAGGATATCACCCGCGCAGTGGAAGCTGAACGCGCCAAGAGCGAGTTTATCGCCACCGCGTCCCACGAACTGCGTACACCCCTGACCGGGATCAAAGGTTTTCTGGCGCTCTTGCGGCTGGACAGTCTGGACAATCTGACAGAAAACCAGCGCATCGGCATGGATGCTATCGCACGCCAGACCGACTACCTGGTCAACCTGGTGAATGATGTACTTGAAACCGCTCGCTTTGACCGGGGTACGTTGCGCGCCGAGCGCCGCTGGGTTGATCTGCACGACGCCATGGAAGAGGCCGTGGCAAGTATGCAGTCGCTACTGCTGACCCGTCAGGTTGAAATCCAGCTTGATCTGGCACCGGATCTTGCGCCCCTCTGGATCGACGGGCTGCATCTGCGACGCATTCTGACGAATATTATTTCTAACGCTATTAAGTATACTTTTAAAGGTACAGGAAAGATCCATGTGCATGCATATGAGATCTATGATCCGACATGCCTGCCCACCTCCCCAACCGGCAATCAGCCCTGGAAGCATAAACGTGAGCACTCGGTCCTGATTGAGGTCAAAGATAACGGTGTCGGAATCAAGGTTGAGGATCAACCGCGCATCTTTGGTCGCTTCTTTCGCTCGGAGAACCCGCTGAGTGTTGAAGTTGGCGGCACGGGTCTTGGTCTGGCAATCACCCACTCGCTGGTGCTTTTGCATGGCGGGCAGATCGGCTTCTGGAGTAGGGAAGGTGCCGGCAGTTGCTTCTGGGTGCGCCTCCCCGTCACCAGTACCGAACCGATCGACGCGGAACTGGAGCAGCGGCTCGATGAGCGCACATTCAGTTTGTAACGAAGGAGCAGCTATGCACATGCGCTGCCTGGGACTATGGATCGTGCTGATACTGGGCTTGACCGGCTGTAGTAACGCGTCCGCGTGGCTGCCGGTGCGGGTGGCAACGCCCACCCCCGCCGGTGAGTCGGTTGCCGCCGCTGCCCCGGCAGACGACTACAACCCTGTTGTACCTACAGCGACCTTGGTTCTGGGGCGACTGACATTTGCCGGCAGCACCACTGTCCAGCCCCTGGTCGAGGAGTTGAGTATTGGCTACCAGGAGCGCTATCCCAATGTCGATCTGGAAATTGCTGCGGGGGGCTCGGTAGTAGGGATCAACGCGGTGCAGGATGGCAGTGCCGATATCGGGATGGCCTCGCGTGCGCTACGCGAAGCGGAATACCGCCTGGGCATGGAAGAGTACCAGATCGCCATTGATGTGCTGGCAATTATTGTCCATCCCGCCAACCCGATTGAAGATATCAGCCGCGCGCAACTGCAGGGGATTTACCTGGGGGAAATTACCAACTGGAGTGAAGTTGGCGGTGCGGATATGCCAATCATGCCCGTGATTCGGGAGATCAGCTCGGGGACGCGTGGTGCATTTGACGATATTGCCCTGGATGGAGCCGACCCGGTAGAAACCGCAGATACGCAGATTACGGCCGGCGAAGTTGAAACCCGCGTGGCCGAAGCCCCGGAGGCTATCGGCTATGTCGGCTTTGGGAACATTGGTCAGAATGTCAAGGTGTTGACCATTGACGGCGTGCCACCCAGCCCGGAAACGGCGCAGAGCGGCGGTTACCAGCTTCAGCGTCCGCTGCTGCTGCTGCTCGGCCCCCTTAGCCGGCCACTGGCATGCACCTTTGTCACCTTTGCCCTGAGCGATACCGGCCAGAAGATCGTCGCCGCCGACGGCTGGGTGCCGGTGGCGCAAACAACGTCACCGCCTGCCTGTAGTAGCGCGGAGTAGGG
>CAKZQX010000360.1 GCA_937141995.1 uncultured Chloroflexaceae bacterium
GGGTGATGGTGGCTGGCTCGCCACGCTCACCGGCAAGTGCGCGGTCGGGACGGGCCTGTTTGCTGCCACGGACGCGGGCCTGGTCCGCCTGGAATGCCGCCAGGGTGCGATTGTCGTAGCCGAACGCTTCCCGGAAACCGAACCGTTTGTCGATGCAGATTGCGAACTGCTGCCCTACCGCGACGGCCTGGCGCTGGTGTCCCGCCAGACCATCCGCACCCTGCATATCGGCTGATCCCGAATATTGTGGCCCGACACTCATTTCACTTACTGCGTACATCTGGGCACCAAACTATGATGTGGCACATGACTCATCACTCAGTGTTCTCGGTGCCCTCGGTGGCAAAAACCTTGTACTCATCACTCAGTGCTCTCGGTGCCCGCTGTGGCAAGAAAACGCATACCAGAAAGGAAGACCCGATGACCAGTACGACCCTGAACCCGACTTTGCCCATGCCGGGGCATTACGATCCGCGTAATGCTACCCATCACGACTACTACGTCGCTGACGCCACCGCGCTCCAGCAGGCGGCAGAAGCCTGGCGCGCGCAGCACGACTTGAAGCCGGCGGGCGGTGACCAGACCCGCGTACACTTGCTGGTAATTGACGATCAGGTTGATTTTAGCTTCCCGCAGGGTGCGCTCTACGTTGCCGGGCGCTCCGGCACCGGGGCGATGGACGCGCAACGCAACCTGGTCGAGTTTATCTATACCCATCTGCATCTGCTCTCGGAGATCACCTGTACGCTGGACACGCATCTGCCCTACCAGATCTTCTTTCCCAGCGCGCATCTGCGCGAAGACGGCAGCCACCCCGCGCCGCATACCGTCATCACGGCGGAGGAGTACCGGCGCGGCGTCTACCGGCCCAACCCGGCGCTGGCGCGGCAGATCGGCGCTGATCCGGTCTGGCTGCAGAAGCAGTTTACCCACTACTGCGAGCAGTTGGAGGCCACCGGCAAATATCAGCTCTACCTCTGGCCTTACCACTGCCTGCTGGGGTCGGGTGGGCATCGGTTGGCGGGCGTGGTTGAGGAGGCGCGGCTCTTTCACAGCTTTGCGCGGGGCGCGGCCAACCTGCCCGAAATCAAGGGCGGCAACCCGCTATCGGAGCGCTACTCGATCTTCAAAGAGGAGGTGACCACCTGCTGGGATGGGCGGCCCATTCCCGGCGCCCAGAAGAACACCCGCCTGATCAAAACGCTGCTCCAGGCCGACGTGGTCATTCTGGCCGGGCTGGCCTCGAGCCACTGCGTCCGCGAGAGCATCGCCGACCTGTTGAGCGATATTCAGGCGCAGGATGCAGCGCTGGCACGCAAGGTCTACATCTTGCGCGACTGCACCGCACCGGTGGTGATTCCTAACGGCCCCGACTTCACCGCCGAGGCCGAGCGTGCCTTCGCACAGTTCCAGGATGCCGGCATGCACCTGGTTGACTCAACCATGCCCCTGGCAAACTGGCCGGATATTAATTGGTAAAAACCTGTCGGAAAAGGTTTTCGTGATCGTAGGTCACGCTGCAAGAAGATTGAGAAAACAGTCTGGGTATGTCATCCAGGAGTCCCGGCTTCAGCCGGTGGAATGCCTGCCGGAACAGCGGCATACTGCCAGGAAAGCCTGATCCGGCTGAAGCCGGGACTCCCGATCTACGGGATAGGGTGTTGTGCCAACGTCTGGATCGGGCGGTCTCCCTTTTCAGACAATCTTTAAAAAGGAGCAGTTCACATGAGCAATTCAACCAACACACCGGATATCAACCGGCTTTTTCAGAACGCCCACGACGACGGGATGCTCTCCACCGGCAGCTTGCAGGCCCTCGATCTAGTCGATATCGGGACGCAGATCCAGGCGGGGTTAGGCGTTTCGGTGGACGATGTCAGCGCCGGCGAGGTGCTGCTGGTGACGATGATGCCGGACGACTCCGGCTCGATCCGTTATGCCGGCAATGCCGGAGCGGTACGTGATGGACATAACATGGTGCTGGCGGCGCTGGCGGCATCGCAGCAGCGCGATCAGATCCTGGCGCATACGCGCTTTCTCAACGGCAGCGTGCTCTTTCCCTACGCTCCGTTGAGCGCCGCCGTGCCGCTGTCGGCTGGGAACTACGATCCCCGGCATGGCACCCCGCTCTACGACCAGACCATGATCCTGCTGGCAACGGTGCTGGCGAAGGCGCAGGAGTTTGCCGACAATGGTGTTCCGGCGCGTACGGTTACGCTGATCATCACCGATGGCGCGGACCAGCACTCGACCTTTGCGCGCCCCCAGCAGATCGCGCTGCTGGTGGATGATCTGCTGCGTGCGGAACAGCATATCGTGGCCGCGATGGGTGTGGACGACGGCGACACCGATTTCCGGCAGGTCTTTCGGGAGATGGGCATTCGGGATGAGTGGATTCTGACTCCCGGCAGTAGTGCCGGCGAGATCCGCCGGGCATTCCAGGTCTTCTCCCAATCGGCGATGCATGTCGCGCAGGGCGGCCAGGTACTTAGCTTGCCGTCGCCGTAGCGATATCCCCTGTGCATGAAATGGTGTAGTGCTGCCCGATGAACGTGAGCAAGTAGCCCGGATTCGTGGATAGAGAGCTGCCGGATCTTTAAAGACCTGGCAGCTCTCCAACTTACGCCCGGGAAAGATCGTAACCTGTGTGCATCGTCCACACGCATACGTCCCACCGCCGTGATGCCCATCGTTCAGGCAGAATAGTGCGTATAATGAGCAGTTGTCGGCTGCGACGGCACACTGATTGCCGATCTCTTTCAGATGTAGAAGACGTCTACTTATTCCGGATTACGGCGTCGTTGAAGACGGGCAGACTCCCGGCTTTTCCGGCGCTCGTCGATTTTGCGATAGCGGGCCTCTCCATCAAGGGATTTGCGACTCTCGGTACGTCCTCGTACCCGATTCCGACCTTCCTGGTCACTGCGCTCTTCCAGATTGTCAAGTTCTTCCAGATCGTTCAGTTCTTCCAGATCGCGCAGATTGATTCGTACGCGTGGCATTGCCGTGGGTTCCTCCATACAATATGTTACTATTGCGGATTGAATAGATCTATTATAGCGGGCAAACCGTGAGACGTGAACTACCGAAACGGACGAAAATCCGACTTTGATCGGCTTCAGATCAAAAAGATCTTAATATTGCATAAACCTACTGAGAAGAGTATATAAAGAACCAATACACAAAGAACAGCGAACCAACAGCGTTTCATGAAAATGCATCAGACTGGTTTTGTTCTATGTGACGCTGTTCGCTGTTCTCAGAGACATCCGCTATCCTGACGCAAGTTCTGCATGCAATTTGAGATAACTCTCGTAGCGCTCGCATGGGATGATCCCCTGCTTGACCGCTGCATGCACCGCGCAGCCCGGTTCATGGTCATGCGTGCAGTTGTTAAACTCGCACTGTCCCAGCACCGGCTGGAACTCCTGAAAACACCAGTCGAGTTCGTCCTCGGGAATACGCCACAGGCCGATCTCCCGAATGCCGGGGGTGTCGGCGACATACCCGCCCCCCGGCATGGATAGTGGAATAAGCTCGGCAACGGTGGTCGTGTGTCGGCCTTTGTGGATGGCGCTGCTGACCTCGCTGGTTGCCAGCCCCAGATCCGGCTGGACCGCGTTGAGCAGACTGCTCTTGCCCACCCCCGACTTGCCGGTGACCACGCTGATACGTCCGGCCAGTCGGTCACGTAGTTCGGCAATGCCCTGGCCGGTTTTGACGCTGGTGTAGAGCACCGGGTAGCCGATGCGCTCGTACAGTGCGAATAGTGCGCGTGCCCGTTCCGGGTCTACCAGATCAACCTTATTGGCAATGATCACAGCGTCGAGTTCGTTAAACGCCGTAATCACCAGATAGCGATCCAGCATACGCGGATGGAAGTCCGGGGCAGTGCAGGCGAAGACCAGCAGCACCTGATCCGCATTTGCCACCAGCACATCTTCCTTCCAGAGCCCCTTCGTACCGGCGGCGCGGCGGGCCAGCCGGGTCTGGCGCGGCAGAACGGCCTCAATCGCGCCCTGTTCCGGGGAGACCTGCACAACCTCAACCGCATCGCCAATCACGGCAATATCCGTTGCCTGCCGTTCTTTCTTTAACCGTCCGCGCAACCGGCACTCCAGCAGGCCGTTCTCGGTCTGGACCCAGAAAAACCCGCTCTGTGCGCGTAGCACTGTTCCTCGCATACGCTACTCTCCTGTTGGTTTGAAATCATCATCAAGACTCTTCCCGGTCAAGGCCAGGAACACGGCCTCCATCGTCGCGGGAGCACCATTGCCGGCGCGCGCGCCGATGCGCTGCTTTAGGCCGGCGGGGGTGTCCAGGGCCACAATGCGCCCACCATCGATCACCGCGATCCGGTCACACAGGCGATCAGCTTCGTCCATGTCGTGGGTGGTCAAAAAGACGGTCGTATCGTGCTGTGCCCGCATGTCCAGGATAAAGCGCTGCACATCCTGCTTTGAGCGCGGGTCCAGCCCGGTGGTCGGCTCGTCGAGCAGCAGCAGCACCGGAGCGGTCAACAGTCCGCGCGCAATGGCGATTTTCTGCTGCATTCCGCGGGACATATGCTCCAACGGCTCGTAGAGGCGCTGCTCACTCAGCCCCAGCCGCGCGAGAATCCGGATAGCATTGCGGCGGGCTTCGTCGGTGGGCAGATCATACAGCCGTGCGGCATAGATCAGGTTCTCGAGGGCCGAGAGTTTTTTGAAGAAGGCCGCCTCAACACTGACCCGGTTGATCAGGCGTTGGACAGCGCGGTCGTCCTGCTGCACATCATGCCCGAACACCGTCACATGACCGCTGTCGGGCATCAGCAGGGTGGAAACCAGGCGAATCAGGGTGGATTTGCCTGATCCATTGGCCCCCAGCAGGCCAAAGATCTCACCGCGTCGAATACTCAGGCTGATATGATCAACTGCCAACGTCACCGGGGAGGCTTTTGCCGCACTGGCTGACCACCAGCGCTGGGACGGCTCCTTGCCAAACTGTTTGACGACATCAACGATCTCCAGCGCGCTTTCCGGGGAGATCGGTTCCGGGGCGTGCGTCAGCAGATCGTGTAAGAGTTGTGCGGTTGAATCTTGCACCTCAACCATGAACGATTCCTCCATCATATGCATGCTCGTGTACCGTACGGCGTCTGCCGTACGGTAGCGGGATAAATACTATGAATTGTGATCCTCATAGACGCGCAGTTCGACGGCGTTCTGGCCCAGAACATCAAAAACGAAGTCAAGCACGCGCTCAACGATACTACTGGTCTGTTGTAATGCCAGTTCTGCCGGTATAGAAACATGTTCCATGGCAGAGGCCGCATTGGCGTCGGTTGATTCACTCCAGAGGAGCGATCCATCACGTTCAAGAATTATCACAGCAGTTCTCCATGTGTCTGGTGATACAAACTATCGACCTCCGACCGATCGCCCACTGGAGTGCCGGCATGCATACAAAAAGACCGTGGGCGCTACGCGCTACCACGGTTATTGCAGGAATCGCAAAACCGTGAGCGCGAAGATTTGTCGCTGCCCACGGTCTCTTAGCTCAGTTGATTGCTCGTGATATCAGTGTTTGAGCTGCAAGAAGGTGGGCAGACTCCGAACCGGAGCCACGCTATCGCGGAGACGAACAGACATGCCTCCACCGGCGATGAGACGCTGTATGCACATCAGTATCATCTGCGACCACCTTTCCTGGCTTACAAGAAATTGCACATTCGTGCCTAGCATAGCAGGTTCCCCAGTGCTTGTCAATCCCCTGGATCTGCGACTTTCGATGGATACGACTCACGGGCATAATGAAGGTAGCATGTTCAGGTAGTGCCGCCTTCAGGCGGTTCCTAGCCAGCACCACCGCCTGGTGAAGATTGAGCAAATAACCCCGATATGCCATCCGGGAGTCCCGGCTTTAGCCAATGGAATGCCGGCCGCGACAGCAGCATACTGCCAGGCAAACCTGGTTCGGCTGAAACCGGGACTCCCGATTATTGGTGTCCGGATTGTACATTCAACCCCGGAGTCCCGGCTTTCGCCGGTGGAATGCCTGCCTCGGTAGCAGCATACTGCCAGGCAAACCTGGTCCGGCTGAAGCCGGGACTCCCGATTATTGGTGTCCGGATTGTACATTCAACCCCGGAGTCCCGGCTTCAGCCGGTGGGATGCCGGCCGGGGCAGAAGCCGTAGGGTGCATTCGATGCACCATTCTTCTGGGTGCGGACACGCCGCAGCGCATCCCACCGCTGAAATCTAGGTTGACGGCTGTTGCCGGACAGCAGCGGCCTGATCCACTGCCGGACGGCCCGCGATGAGCAACATGGCGGTGAGGGCGCTGAGCAGCGCCAGACCGCCGGCGATCAGCATAATCATGCGAAAACTTGACACAAAGGCCATGTTGATTGCCCCCTCCAGGGTGGCCTGCTGCTCTGCGCTGATGTCGGCGGGTAGTTCGATCCCGGCCAGACTGTTGCGCTGGGCCAGCAGTTCCTGGCGCACCTGCGGGGCCAGATCCAGCGCATCCAGGCGCTGCTCCAGGTTATTACCGAAAACCTGCAGTATGAGCATCCCCATCACGGCGATCGCCAGCAGTCCGGCGACCCGCGACACGGCGTTGTTGATACCCGAAGCCAGTCCGGCATGGCCGGCGTCCACCGAGGACATCACGGTTGTGGTGAGCGGCGCAACGCTGGTGCCCATCCCCAGGCCCAGCACCACCACAGCGGGAAAGAAGGTTGTCCAGTAGCTGCCGCCGATGCCGGGAATCGCCAGCATCACAAAGCCCAGGGCGGCAATGGTCGGGCCAATGGTCAGCGG
>CAKZQX010000361.1 GCA_937141995.1 uncultured Chloroflexaceae bacterium
GTTGAATAAGCGACAGCACTACCCCTATCAATGCGATAACACTAACCGGAATAAATCCTATTTTTTGCAGCCACGTTGGTATCTGAAATCGGCTGCGACGTGTCTGTCCTGTTGTGAAAGTATCACTCACATCTGTTTGCGACATTGACAAACCCTTTACCTACTAGGCCCGAAGCGAACACTATAACACCCTTAACATAACGCTATGACGCTGCATGGTGACTATGTCCTGAATAGCTAACCCTGATCCATGCCCAGAACGTTACACACACAAACGCTCCGAGTATGGCTGCTACCCATGCGGTTCGCCAATAAACTGTTTTTCACTAGACATTTTACTCGACTTCTTCAGTTCTATCTTATCGAGTGCATTCGGGTAGACCACCTCACGCTCTTTTTTATCCCGCTTCAAGAAAGTGAAAGCCGTTAACGCCAGGATCAACAGGCTGATCGCCGCGCCATACGGCAGCAGGTTGCTGGTACCATCCCAGTTTGTCACCTCCGACAAAAATGTTACGGCAAGGACAACCACAATTATATTGATCAGCTTTTCCTTGAGATCTTCAAATGATTTTGTCAACAACCAGTTGGGCAAGTCAAGACTCCCAATAAAGAGTTCATGCAGCCCGGTCGCGACAATATACAACCCCGCCGCAATCAGAAAGAAATCGGCCATTGTGATAGCGGCAATCGCAAACTGCTTGGCGACCTCTTCTTCACCCAGAATAAACACGGCATCTTTTATCATCAAAACCGTTTGTATCAGACCCAGCAAGAATACCCCTGCGGATAGGAGTAGACTGGCAATCACGCCAAGCAGCACGATATAGCGGGTCGAACTCACAATATTACGCATACACGCTCCTCGTTCTATATTCATCCGCTGCGCATGCATGGTTGTACATACCACGCGTTACGCAGTTCGGCTCGTTTCGGTCTGTTGATCGACCCCAGAGTCAGCTTCGCCTGCGGCAGGCAGGTCTGGCTTCCATCTGGTTAAATGCCCGGTTTGCTCGCCCACCGCGTAAGTTTTGTACATACCACGTAACTTGTGTAAATACTTAAGCCAACAGGCCCGACAGGGATACATGCCCTGTCAGGCCCGGATGCGCGCGGTCAAGTTCACTTGACCGTTCCATTATCACTTAGCGTGAAACGACTTCATCCATAATATTACCATGCTTGCGCCAATTGGCATGCGCATGTTTCACGCTATGGACAACCAGGCCGAATATTGTTAACGGCACAATCAGGAACATTGCGGCACTGAACAGCCCCAATGCTTCATGGTTCATAGCACTCAGGATGAGGAACAGGGTATACAGCAGATAGTACCCTAGCAGCAGGACTCCTTCACGCCGCGAGACCACTAACCCGGTAAAGAAAATCGGCAGACAGGCTGCGGCCACCAGCAACATTACCGGAATATCAAACTGAATTGCGGCCGTCGGAACAGCAATACCGGCCGGTGCAACCAGACTGGTCAGACCAAGGATAGCAAAAATGTTAAAAATACTACTGCCGATAACGTTCCCAACCGCCATATCACGCTCACCTCGTAGCGCCGCCACGATTGACGTTGCCACCTCCGGCAGCGATGTGCCCACCGCCACGACCGTCAGACCGATAATCAGCGAACTGACACCGAAGAATGTCGCCAGTGCCACTGCGCCGTTTACCAGCCACTCCGCGCCAACCACCAGCAGCCCTAACCCGCCGACAATCAGTCCGAGATTCATAAGCAGGGCGCGCGGCGTCTTTACCGGAAGTGGCGCATCATCTGCTGCATCGGGGCCGTCATCCGCGTCGGTTGTCTGCGCCATATCTTTACGACTCTGCTGGATGGTAAAACCGGTGTAGGTAATCAGACCGATGGTCAGCAGCAGGCCGTCAACGCGCCCAAGCAGACCATCCATCCCAAACAGGAGCATGAGCAGCGTGGCACCGATGAGAATCGGCACATCCAGGCGGATCAACTGGCGTGAGACAGTCAGCGGAATAATGGCGGCACATGCACCCAGCACAACCAGCACGTTGAAGATATTGCTGCCAATCACATTACCCAGGGCAATATCGGCCTCACCTGCCCAGGCCGATTGCATACCAACGGCCAGTTCCGGCGCGCTGGTGCCAAACGACACAACCGTTAATCCCACCACCAGCGGTGAAATACCGACCGTAACTGCCAGGCGTGAAGCGCCGCGTACCAGCAGTTCTGCGCCTCCCACCAGCAATCCCAACCCGATAATCAACAGAATAATGGTCATAACATCCATGTGATTCCTCTCCTGGGATAATGTAGTGCTGTTGCGCCGTGAGGAAGGGCAACAAAAAAGGCGAGACCTCACGGCATCAGCGAATGTCGTGGTGGTCTCGCCAGTAGTGTCTTGACACATACGATCAGCCGAGGGCAGTTACCCTGTAATGACGACTGACCGGCCCGCCCTGTGGTGTGCGGGTGGCTACTCCCCTACCGTTTTCGTATAGTAGCAGAATGCACAGGCTTTGTCAAGACTAATACGAGCGGTTGCAAGGTACGGCCCGAAAACGCTCCTACCCCACTCGCGCAGTTTGAAATGAGAATTCGACGCTTTTCTGAATACTGTTGACCGATCGGAATGCGCGCTTTAATTCTTCTTGCTCCAGCTTGGTCAGCCGGGAAACCGGCATCTGGTTGGTCATCTCTTCACCGCGCTGCAGTTGCTGATACTGGTGGCGCAGGCGTAGCAGGCTGATCAGTTCAAATGCCGCCGCCAGTTCTTCCGCCCCTTTCTCGCTCAGGCTGCTGCGCCCGGCGGCAATGTTCAGGCGGGCCAGTGTGTTGGTGACGGCGTTTCCGGCTTCTAGCGCAAAGAGCCGTGCCAGATCCACGATCAACGCTGTCCCCCGCTCCTTGAGATCGATCAGGTCGCGCCCGGTGCCATGCTGTTCGACCACAAACTGGCGAAAAAACCCGATTGGGGGCGACTGCCGTAGTGCTGTCCGCGCCAGTCGGCTCAGGAAGATGCGTTCCCGTTGTCCACTCTCGACCAGTGGACGCAGCACCGGCTCAACTTCTAGCTTGCCATAGACCTGGCGATAGTCAAAGAAGATCCCGACGCGCAATAGAGCTTCCTCTTCCGGCAGATGGATCCAGTGCCGGAAGTAGCTCTCCCAGACCGATAGCGGCTGCCGCCACTCCGGGTTGGTTGCCATAATGCTGCCCTGACAGCGCGGAACGCCGCATGTTTCTAACTGGGCCACCACCCGCTCCGCAAGTTCCGCGAAATAAGATTCAGCTTCCGGCGGGGCAGCATTGGCATAAACCAGGGCGTTATCCTGGTCGGTGCGTAGCGTCTGCTCATAACGGCCCTCGCTGCCCATTACCAGCCAGCCGTATGGACATGGTGGCGTACCCAGCGCTTCCTCAGCATCGCGCAGTACCCGGATGAGCAGCGCATCATTCGCCACGGCAACCACCTGCCCGATATCGCTGATCCGCGCCCCGGCATCCAGGAGCGCGCCAACGGTGGCTGTCACCTGTTCGTTATAGGCGCGCAGTTCATCCAGCGTGCGTGCGCGATCAAGCTGATCCGGCAAGAACAGCGGGCTGCGGCTCTGCCGGCGCAAGATGTCCGTATCCGTTACCATGCCCACCAGTTGCCCGTTTTCGGTAATTGGCAGATGATGGATGCGCCGCTGTAACATCAACACCAGTGCCTCGAATACCAACTGGTCGGTCGAAAGGGTCAGTGCAGGAGTTGACATAACATCGGCGACCGAGGTGTTATCGCTCACGCCGGCAGCCAGCACCCGGCTACGCAGATCCCGGTCGGTAATAATCCCCAGTGGCGTTGACTCGACTACCAGGCTGGAGAGGTAGCGGTCACGCATAATGCGGGCCGCCTCGCGCACGCTGGTCTCCGGGGGCACCGTGAGCACTTCATGAAACTCCAGATCCCCCAGGCGCGTGCCAAACAGTTCGGGCGCGGTGGCCGCCTGGTGCTCATGAAATGCATTGCCCAGCCGCTCGATTGCCGACAGGGTAAAAAACTCCCAGATATCGGGCATATCCCGGCAGAGTTGATGAAACATTGCTGCCGGGAGCAGGTAGAGCAGCGCGCGACCGCGTGACTGCGCAGTGAGGATCGGTGGCTGTCGCCGGATCAACGAGGGGTGCCCAAACATCCCGCCTTCTCCAAAAGTATCGACAACCGTGCTGGTCAGCCCATCTTCGCGCATCAAGTCAATATTGCCCTGGCGCACAATGTAGAGATAGGCCAGTGGTTTACTGCGTGAGGTAAAGATATGCTCCCCCGCTGTAAACGGTTTAACCAGAATAGCGGCCGCAATATGCTCCACCTGCGCCGCCGATAAACGATTGAAGGGCGGCTGTTGCCGGAGAAAATAGCGAATTGCTGCTTGATCTTCCACGCGTCGTCACCAGACTTTCGTCACCAGCGCCGGCAACACGGCATGCGGGGGTATGAAGTTTGAAAAAATAGTCCGGGTATGTCGTATGCGGGAGTCTCGGCTTGAGCCGGTGGAATGCCATCGCTCACCTGGAGGATGGTTCTGCTCGGGACACGCTTCTGCGCGCTCTAGCTTGCTTTGCTGTGAAAACCTCATCGCAGCCGTGTGAAAGCCCGGTTCGGCTGAAAGCAGGACTCCTGTCGCTCACTGTCCGGAACTCATTTTCAAAGTTCATTAGGCCCACGCCGTGAAAACATCGGCATGATTTATCTCCATGTCCTGGTAAGTATAGAGGGCGTCCGCTGAGTCGTCAACATTATACCGCACCCGGCGGTGCAGAACCGGGGAGCCGTGCCATGGTATAATTGGCGCGTCAGCCTGCGACCATCGCTAATCATCATATGGTTAAAGATTTCGTACACTATGTCTGATATATTTACTACACCCGACTGGGTCAAACATGCAGTCTTTTACCAGATCTTTCCGGAGCGCTTCGCCAATGGCGACCCGGCGCGCAACCCGGAAAATGTGCTGCCCTGGGGCGCGCTGCCAACGGCGAAGAGCTTTATGGGTGGCGATCTGCGCGGGATTATTACCCACCTGGATTACCTGGCCGACCTGGGCGTTACGGCGCTCTACTTGAATCCTATTTTTCATGCTGCCTCAAACCATAAGTTTGATACCTATGACTATTTTCGGATCGATCCCCACTTTGGCGATATGGCGACATTCCATGAGTTGATCGATCAGGCGCACCAGCGTGGTATTCGGGTGATACTCGACGCGGTGCTGAATCACTGTGGGCGCGGCTTTTTTGCTTTTCATGATATTCTGGAGAATGACGCCGCCTCGCCCTATCTCAACTGGTTTCACATTACAAAGCTGCCGTTGCATCCCTACGATATGACGAAACCCGCCAACTATGCCGGTTGGTGGAATCTGCGTTCGCTGCCCAAATTCAACACCGAACATCCTCCGGTGCGGCAGTTTCTGCTAAATGTGGCGCGCTACTGGATCGAGCAAGGCGCGGATGGCTGGCGGCTTGATGTGCCCAACGAGATTGACGACCATGACTTCTGGCGCGAGTTCCGGCATGTGGTCAAAACTGCCAATCCCGAAGCCTATATTGTCGGTGAGATCTGGGAAGATGCCTCGATCTGGCTGGATGGTACCCAGTTTGACGCGGTGATGAACTATCCCTGGCGCGATCTCTGTCACGACTTTTTTGCCCACGAGCGGCTTGATGCCGTTCATTTTGGTCAGGGTCTGGCGCAGTTGTTCCAGCGCTACCAGCGTGAGATTACCCTGGCGCAGTTCAATCTGCTGGGCAGCCACGATACGGCTCGCTTTATCACCGAGGCCGGGGGCGATGTCAGCCGGTTCTATCCGGCGGTGCTGTTTCAGATGACTTTTCCCGGCGCGCCATGCATCTACTATGGCGATGAGATTGGAATGGAGGGGGTTAAAGATCCCGGTTCGCGCGCCTGTTTTCCCTGGGATACCGCGCAGTGGAACCAGGAACTGCATGCCTGGTTTAAGCACTGTATTGCCCTGCGCCATGCCCATCCCGCCTTGCGTACCGGACGGTTTCGGACGCTGCCGACTCCCGCCAATCGCTCTGTCTTTGCATTTGCGCGCTGGAATGAAGATGAACGCCTGATTGTGCTGCTTAATCCCAAAGCACAGCCGGTTACGCTGGATCTGCCGCTACACGCTGACGAAGCTGCTCCTGGTCCCTTTGCCGACGGCGTAATGTTGACTGACCTGTTGAGTGAGCAGGTCTACACCATGCGCAATGGTGTTGTGGCGCAGGTTCACGTTCCGGGACGACGTGGGGTGGTATTGCATAGCGCCCATCAAAATGAAATGTGATGAATGTGCCCGCTTTTACGCTGGATGAAAAACTTCGCTTGATCATCCTGCGCACGCCGGAACTGGAACTGGCCTGGTCTCGCGAGGATGGTTCGCTCCGCACTCTGAGTTATCTTGACGGCAGCAGTGTGCTGGGGCATGGTCCGCTTGTATCCGGGTTGGATGTTGCGCTGAGTGCCCCGGACAACTGGTTGGGTGCCCGCTCATTTGCCCGCTACCTGTCGCACCAGTGCGTTGAGCAGGATGCTGCGATTGAGATTACGCTGGTGATTGGCCTGGGGCTATTGAAGCTGTATGATCGTTACCGTGTCACGGGTACTATGGTTGCCCGCCAGGTGTCGCTCCAGAATGCCGATGTAGAAGAAGTCCGTATCTATGGCTTGCGTATGCGCATTCCGCATGCGCGGGTTGGTCGGGTCGAGGTATGCCGGTTTGAAGCGCCGGGGAACAGCAGTAAGCTGAGTAAGTGCTTTTTCTCTGATGGC
>CAKZQX010000362.1 GCA_937141995.1 uncultured Chloroflexaceae bacterium
GGGCGCTGTCCGGTGTCGCAGGGCACTCAGCATGCCGTGGGACCGACGCGCATCAGCTTTTCAGCCAGTCTCTAACGCAATCACCGGCACATCGTAGAGTAACATCGGATGATACATTATACTCATCAACAGGAGTTACGCGGTTGCCATGCAAACCGGACGTTTAACCGTATGGTACGCTTTTTATCTTTTGCACAAAAAAGTTGCACTGTGAGCAACTTTTTTGTGCAAAAGCATAGAATCTTCCGCCCTGCCGGGGGCGGCATTCCCTACCGGGTCAGTGACCGCGTAATGCGTATCCGCAAAACCACCTCTGCTCACAGCGCCAGAGATAACCTGGATAAAGTTCAGGATTTTGCCTATTCAACATTATTTCGTATTCTAACTTTCTTTGCTTCAATTATTATATTTCACTATAATGATCTGTGCCAGGGAAGCACCGTGGCGATAGCGAACAAAGGAGTTGACCAGATGATGAATGGCCCCGACGCAGCAACCATCCGTGCGGAGAATGAACGCCTGCGGCAGCATGTCGCCGAACTGGAACAGCAGACGCAACAGCAGCGTACGCAGATCTATCGCTACGAGCAGATCCTCAATAGTGTACCGGCAATAGTCATCACCAAAGATATCCACTCCCGGCCGACCTATGGTAATACAGCCTTTCGTGAGCTGTATGGAATGAGTCAGGCAGAACTGCAGGGGATGATCGATGCGGCCTTGAATGACCCCACCTATACCGCGCAAGTCGAAGATGATGCCCATGTGCTGCAAACCGGACAGATATACAAAGTGGAAGAAGCCATCACCGGGCATGATGGCACTGTCCATATGGTTCAGACGATCAAAGCGCCGCTGTACAACGAAGCCGGGCAGATTGATGCCCTCGTCGGCGTGCTGACCGATATTACCGCGTGGAAACAGCAAGAGGAAGAATTGCGCCGCAGCGAGATTCGCCTGCAGGCTCTGCTGGATGCCATTCCGGAT
This sequence comes from uncultured Chloroflexaceae bacterium, assembly GCA_937141995.1. Lineage (GTDB taxonomy): Bacteria > Chloroflexota > Chloroflexia > Chloroflexales > Chloroflexaceae > CAKZQX01. The sequence continues at coordinate 988 of CAKZQX010000362.1, forward strand.
ATGATGCTGCGGATCAGTCAGGATAACATCTTTCTCGACTATCGGGAAGCGCGGGATATCGATGCCTATGTACCGCCGGAAGTCTTTCTGGGGAAATATGTAACCGATGTTCTGCCCCCAGAGGTCGCCGCGAGCATTATCCAGACGGGTGCGGAGGTGCTCCATACCGGGAAGCGGCAGATGATCGAATATCAGCTTGCGATGCCCGACGGCCTACATAGCTATGATACCTGGGTGGTCGCCAGCGCGGACAATACCTACCTGCTCCTGATCCGCGACAGTACCGAGCGGAAGCGACAGGAGCACGAGTTGCTGAATGTGAATGAACGACTGCGTTTTATTCTAGAAGGGAGCCAGGATGGTGCCTGGGATACCAACCTGGAGGCCGGTGAATTCTACTACTCACAGCGCTTTGCCGAAATGATGGGCTACCATCCCAATGAACTGGCTCCCAGCATTGAAACCTGGATGAACAACATTCATCCGGATGATGTCGCAAAGGTCAACCAGGCATTGCAGGACTACCTGACAGGCCAGGTGCCCGTGTACGAATATGAACACCGCCTGCGCCACAAGTCCGGTGAGTGGATCTGGATTCTGGCGCGGGGCAAGGTGACCCTGCGCGACGAGCAGGGGAAGCCCATCCGTATGGCCGGCACGATTTCCGACATCACCCAGCGCAAGCGGCAGGAGGAAGAATTACTCTGGTTTAGCCAGGGGATTGAGAGTGCCAGCGATTTGATCGGCATCTCCGATATCCATGGGCAGTCGCGCTACCACAACCAGGCATTTGTTGACCGACTGGGCTACACTTCCGCTGAACTTAATGCTGCCGGTGGCCCGCCGGCCCTCTACACCGACCCGCAGCAGGCCACCGAGGTCTTCACTGCGCTGCAGCAGGGGCGCTCCTGGACAGGTGAAATTACGCTGCGAAGCAAAGCGGGGGAAATTGTCCCCATATTACTACGCGCCGATATTATTCGCAATGAGGCGGATCAGGCCATCGGGTTTATTGGGGTACAGACCGACATCACCACGCAAAAGCAGGCCGAAACTGAACGCCGGCGACTGGTTGCCCTGGTTGAAAACTCGTCCGATTTCATCGGGGTTGCAGCGCTGGATGGACACGGGTTGTACCTCAATGCGGCAGGCCGGCAACTGGTTGGCCTGGAAAGCGATGCCGCATTCCACCAGACGCACATTATTAATTACTTTCCCCCGGAAGAGCAAGAACGCGTCCAGCAAGAGATTTTGCCGACGATTATGAAGGAAGGGCTTTGGAAAGGTGAGTGTCTGTTCCGCAACTTTAAAACCGGCGAACGTATCCCGGTAGAGTGGAATGTCTTTCTCATCCGCGACGACACCACGGGCGAGCCCATCTCGGTTTCGACCGTGACGCGCGACTTACGCGAGCTGAAGCGCCAGGAGGCGGAGCGTACTGCGCTTCAGCAACGGATCATCGATGCCCAACGGGACGCGCTGCGCGAACTTTCCTCACCACTGATCCCCATCACCGATGAAGTTGTCATTATGCCGTTGATTGGAACGATCGATAGCCGGCGCGCGCAGCAGGTGATGGAAGCACTCCTTGACGGTATAGCACAGCATCAGGCCAACCTGGCAATTATCGACATTACCGGTGTGTCGATTGTGGATACGCAGGTGGCGCACGCACTGATCAGTGCGGCGCAGGCGGTGAAACTGTTGGGAGCACAGGTCATGCTGACCGGCATTCAGCCGCAGATCGCGCAGACGCTGGTTCATCTGGGGGTTGACCTGAGCAGCATTCTCACGCGGGGCAGTCTGCAGGCCGGGATTGCCACAGCGTTAGGACCAGCGAGTAACGGCAAGGATGGCGTACACCCCCGGCAAGCCAATGCATCCGGCTGACTGATCACCATTGGAACTGAGAGCATCTGCAACGCGCATACCACTTTTTACTAATCCGTGTCGGCAGATGGCCCGCAGCAGCGTTGAGTGAGTGAACCATGATAGCGAAAGGAGGTCACTTGTGAAACGCTCTGTCTATCCCCGACCACGGCGGGTGCTGGTGCTCTGGCTGGCCTGCGCGCTGCTGGCAGCGACGGCCCCCGCTGCACCACCGGCACCCGCACCCGTAGCGGCCGCCGAACTGCAGGATACCCCCACCGCCCTGGTGAGCGGCGAGCCAATCGCCGGCTTCACCCTAGACGACCCGAAGCTCTTCTGGTGGACAGTGCCGAGTTGTATTCCGACTCTGGCTTCGGTTGAGCCGGTTGGCCCGCTGTCCGAGGCAATCAGCCGCATCGCCACCTATGGCGGTGAAATCCGCCGGCTCTACTACCGGGGCGACAGTGAAGTTGGCGGCAACTGCGGTCAACAAAATATTCAGTTTGCACCCCGCTCAAACCTGATAGCCGATGATGACTACCTCTACTGGATCGATCAGGGTGGCCTGGTTCGGCTTTCGACCAATGCCAACCCCGGCGACCTGCCCGAAGTGCTGAATGCGAATATCACCAGCCAGAGTGGTGCCGGGTTGGTCCAGCACGACAATGAGATCTTCGCCCTCACCAAGACAAGTAGTAACGCAAAGATTCAGCGGGTGCCAAAAGATGGGAGCGCGGCAATAACCATGCTCTCATTCCCGTCAACCGGTAACGCGACGCGGGAGTTCTCAACTGATGGCGAGTATCTCTACTGGATTACGAGTGGCAATCTGCGGCGACTGGCGCTCACAGGAGGCTTTCCCGTAACCCTTACGGACAATGTGACGAGTTATTATGCCGAAGGACAACGGCTCTTTTGCGTGAACCTGGCATGTACCTTCACCAAGTATGTCTTTATTGCTAAAAGCGACCAGATCTATCGCTACAACAACGTCAATAGCAGCCTGAGCAATGCGCTCTACACCAGCCCCCATAACAACGTTACCATTTCCGAAATCACGGGTGATGCTTCCCGGCTCTTCTTCTTCGAGCGCCGCCGGCTTTCCTGCAATCCGTTCTGTTCGTACAACTCAGTCCTCATCCGTATGACCCGGTCGGGGAATAACCCTGAGCCATTGTACAATGCCGACACCTCATTCAGTGGTGCATCGCTGGGGTTGACGACGGATGACACCTTCTTATTCTGGAACTTTGATGGGCTACAGCGCTTGCCCAACGACGCCGCGGCCCTGCCCGTGGTCGATATGGAGATTACCGGGATTGAGGTCACGCAGGGCATCCAGGATCTCAACAACTCGGTGCTGCTGGTTGAGAACAAGCGGACGTTTGTGCGGGTGTATGTGCGCTCGAAGCAGGCCGGCACCAGCGTGCCCGGCGTAACGGCGCGGCTGGTGAAGGTCGGGGCTACCCAGTTCGACACGGGCCTGAAGCCGGTCAACACAGTTGGGCCCAACATCACCGTGCTGCCCTCTCCGAACCGCAATGTAATCAATCAAAGCTTCCTGTTCGAGTTACCCTGGAACTGGACCGAAAGCACAGTCACGCTGGAAGCGCGCCTCAATCCGTTCCAATACCCACTCGAACCGAGCTATGGTCCGGATAACAACCAGTCAGTCACCGTCACATTCCAGCCCTCGCCCCGCCTGGAAACCCGGTTTATCGCCTGGGGCTACGAACTGAACAATACCTCCTACTACCCCCGGCTGGACAAAGACATTGTGCAGACCTACTCCTGGATTCGGCGGGTGTACCCGCTGGCCTCCACGCCCGGTTTTGCCGGTGATGCTTCACCCGGCTTCCGCCCGGGCCTCTGGTACATTGGCGATGATCAGCTCGGATCGCGGGTAGACCAGAGCGCAGCAGAGTGCCAGGATCTGCTCATCAAAAATCCCAACGGTACCGTCAAGGAGGACCGGCGCAATCTCTGCGCAAGCCGCTACACCAACATCCAGATGGATGTCATGCGGAGCGAGTATGGCATTAGCTCGGACATTTTTATGTATGGAATGATCTCCGACGCAGCCGGCTTCTTTCCCCGGGGGCAGGCATGCTGCGGCGATAATGTTTCGAGTGGCCCGGCCGGGAGCGGCGCATGGGGCTGGGACTTCGACGGCAGCTATGCCGACTGGTACGCCGGCCACGAGATTGGTCACACCCTGGGGCGCAGCCATCCGGCAAAGAATGCCGATGATCCGGCCACGGACAATGTCACTGAGGGGTGCGGCCACAGCCCCAGCGATCCGGGCTACCCCTATGACGGCGCAAACATCGGCCCGTTGAACGGTACACTGACCGGCTTCGATGGCGGCGATTCCGAGTTTGGTATCGCCCGAGCCGTCTATCCCAGCAATACCTGGACCGACCTGATGAGCTACTGCAACAACCAGTGGATCAGCGACTATACCTACATCGGCATGTATGACACAATGACCAGTGCCAACCTCGCGGCGGTAAGCGCGTCCACGCCCCAGGTAGATGGCGATTTCCTCAGCGTGTATGGCTCAATCACACCGGCGAACAACACGGCGACAATTCTGCATCTGGGACGCAAAAGCAGTGTGGCGAGTATTCCGCCGATCCAGCCGGGCAACTACAGCATCCACCTGCTTGGTGCCGGCAATGCGTTGCTGGGTGAGCACTCCTTCACTCCGGACGAAGCCGAGGATAGTGAGGGTGTGGCGACGTTTGGTCAGATTGTGCCGTTCGTGCCGGGGACAACCAGGGTCAATATCGTGCGCAGCGCCGACAGCGCCGTATTAGCCAGTGCGCCAGTCAGCGCGAACCCGCCAACCCTGAATACTGTGCAGATTGCGCCGGCCGGCAACTCGGTGACGGGGACGGTGACGTTAAGCTGGGCCGCCGGCGACCCGGACGGTGATGCGCTGACCTTTGATGTGTTCTATAGCCGCGACGGGGGCGCAACACTACAACCAGTGGAACTTAATGTAAGCACCACCAGCGTGCCGGTTGATACCACCCTGCTGGGCGGTGGCAGCGCGATCTTCCGGGTGGTTGCCGGCGATGGTGTGCAGACGGCGCAGGCCGACAGTCCAACGGTGACAATTGCGAACAAACCACCGCAGCCCAGCATTCTCACACCCGGTGATAATACAACGGTGCGATTCGGCCAACTGGTGAACTTCAGTGGCACGGCATTTGACCTGCAGGACGGCAGTATCACTGGGGCGGACCTGGTCTGGAGCAACCAGAACGGCCAACTCGGCACCGGACCATTGCTCTCGCTCGACGACCTGCCCGCCGGTGTGAATACAATCACACTCATGGCAACCAACAGCGCCGGACTTACGGCAAGCAGCAGCATCACCGTAATTGTAGACGATGATCTGACGCTGCCTGGCCCGACGCTTGCTGCCGGCCCGATGCAGATTGGCCGGCATGTTGGCACAGGCACCAGCGCGCCGCAGACAGCGGAGGTCGTGATCAGCAATGCAGGCAACGGCAGCCTGACCTGGGAGGCCAGTAGCAATGCGCCGTGGCTTACACTTGACGCAAGCAACGGCGACACACCGGCAACGCTTACCCTCAGCGCGGACCCCACCGGCATCACTGATGGAACGACCGCTGTTGCCACTCTGACCATTGTGGGCAAAAATGGCAACGACATTGTAGAGACTATCGAGATCCCGGTGAGCCTGGGGGTTGGGGCAACATACGAGAACGGGGGTGGCGGCATTACTCCACCACTGTCACAACGGCGATTGTTCCTGCCGCTGGTGGCCCGTTAATTTATTGACAGGAGTTACGCGGTCGTTCATCCACCGGCTGGGATGCGCCTCCGGCAGGGTGGAAGAGTCTATCTTGTTTCATAAAAATTTGCACGAAGTGCAAATTTTTGTGAAACAAGAAAAAAGAAGTCCCATGCTGCCGCAGGC
>CAKZQX010000363.1 GCA_937141995.1 uncultured Chloroflexaceae bacterium
TTCTTTTTCACAAAAAAATTCACAACGTGAATTTTTTTGTGAAAAAGATCTGATCCCTTCCGCCCTGCCGGAGGCGATATTTCCCACCAAACGCAGGATCACCTGATGTATGGCAGCATTGGCCGTTTCGCGGGTTTCGCTCATTTCGTGTTGTTCGTGGTCCAAACTCCCACCGCGTAACTCCTGAAAGTTAGTAGACGGAAGGAAGCGGGCAGGCCAGTTATGGGGTTTGTCCGGATTGAAGCACATTACATCTCTACGACGACGACCAGGTAACTTGAATGTTATAGGCAGCAAATGCCTGATCTTTTGTGACGAGAAGTATCTCTGCTTGCATTGCCTGGGCAATCAGAAGCCGGTCGAATGGGTCTTTATGATGATAAGGCAGAGTATGAAGGATATCGAAGTGTTCGGGTGTGATGGCTAAAAGATCTATCGCATTCGCCCAGACATGTTCACGAATCAGGGTACTCGGTGGTGTTGGGACTGTCAATCTGCTGAGACTGGATTTGATCGAGAAGGATTTTCACGGTGTATACTCTTCAAAGTCTTCGATCGGTTCATCAAAGTCAGGGCCAACGGAAACCAGACCCTGCGCACTACCAAAGATGGGTTGAGGTATACGCGGTAAGGCCAGTAGTTTGAAGGCTGAACCATCAGAACTAATTATCACAACTTCCTGACCGTGTGCAACCTTGTCGAGAAGTTGGTCTAGTTCAGCCCTGGCTTGCTTTACCTGAATTTGTATCATTGATGTTCTCCACAAGTAGTATACGCATATGCTATCAACTACTCTCTGTCCAGTTCAAGTATGGCAACGGCCTGTTCGCGGCTGACGCCGGGGAAATGATCAAGAAACACCTCGAGCGCATCGCCGGCTGCGAGATAATCTAACAGCATCTTCAGTGGTACCCGGGCACCGACAATACAGGTGTGCCACCGAGAATATCGAGATCGCTGTGTATGAGCCGTGACATCGTATCCACACGAGACCTCCGGTAATAGCGTACAAGCAGTGGCACCAGAATCTCCGCTGCTATCCCAAGAACATTATACTGTACGCAGCAGTCGGCAGACAATCAATTAGCCTGGGACGCCACACGCTCTGGCATCATCCCCCTTTCACGTCACTCTCAGCCTCATATCACCCGGATCACGCAACAACTATACGTTCTTTTAGCACAACGACAGTTCGTGCATGTACTCTACGTTTTGCATCTAATGTCCAAGGAGAAAGAGCTATGGCCCGACTGCTTCGTCCGGCCCTGATCGCCGTCTTTAGCCTCGCGGTGGCATCGCTCCTGATTGCCGGCAGCCACAGTGTCACCGGAACCGCCGACAACCAGACTGGCCGCCCTGATCAGACTGTGTTGCAGCCCACAACCACCTTATCTTCCCCCGATGGTGCCGTCAGTCGTACTATCGGCAATACCTATCTCTCACCCATCACCGAAGCCAATACTCCATTCACCCATATGCTGCTGCGCTGGGAAGCGTTCGAGCCGGTCAGCGATACGCTGACGCTCGAAGTCCGCGCCAGTGCGGATAACCAGTCCTGGAGCGATTGGGGACCGGTGCTGGAAGACCCTGACATGTGGGTACCCCGGGATGGCGATGAAGTCTACTGGAGCCAGATCATCTATGCCGGTGAAGATGCACGCTTCTGGCAGGTACGCGCCACGATGCAACCGGCGCCCGACGGTCAACTGCCGCTGCTGCGCCAGATCGATACCAACACAGTTGATGCGCGCTTTGGCGATCCCGCGCCCACGCCCGAGCTCGATCTCGGAACAACGCGCGGCATCACGCCGGCGGGGATTGGCAGACCACCCGTGGTCAGTCGCACCAGTTGGGGTAGCCCCGATGGTCAGAGCAGCCGGGTCCGCCCGGCCTACTACCCGGTCAACCACATGGTTGTTCACCATACCGCCGACGCCAACAGCCTGCGTGGGGGCGAGCAGAACTGGGCCGGCCGCGTCCGCGCCATCTGGTCCTTCCACACCTACACCCGGGGGTGGGGCGATGTGGGCTACAACTATCTGATCGACCCGAACGGCGTGATCTACGAGGGCCGCAGCGGTGGTGATGATGCGGTCGCCTTCCACGACACCGGCAACTATGGCTCGATGGGCGTTGTGGTGATCGGCACCTATGCCAATGTCCCGCCCACCGCCGCTTCCCAGGACCGCCTGGTGGAACTGCTGGCATGGAAAGCCGCGCAGAAAGGCATCGATCCGCTGGGACGCTCCTACTACTATGGCTGCGATATTTCCAACTTCTGCCGGCCCCACACCTATGGCGCGGTTGTGGCAAATATTGCCGGACATCGCCAGGTGACACCCGGCCATACCACCTGCCCCGGCGATGCCTTTCTGAACCTGTTGCCCAACATTCGCAACCGGGTCAAGTCACGCCTTGACAGCGGCGGCAATCCCGCGCGGCCGGACAATGGCGATCTGTTGATCGACGAGTTGGAGGAGAACAGCTTTGCCTACAGTCCGGCGAACTGGTACTCGGCAGGCTGCGGCTATGGCGGGCATACCTTCTACACCTACGCCACCGATAACCCGGGAGAGAGCAGCAACAGCGCCACCTGGCGGCCCAATATCCCCGCCGGCGGCTCCTACCGCGTCTTTGCCCATATTCCCCAGGGGTGCGGTCTGGGTGCGCCACCCTACGCCACGACCAAAGCGCGCTACCACATCCACGCCGCAGATGGCGACTTTTACCGTGAGGTGGATCACAATACGGCGGAAGAGTGGGTTGACCTGGGCGTGTACCAGTTTAACGCGGGCAGCGAAGGCGCGGTTCAACTGAACGATCTGACCGGCGAAGCCTACAGCCGGCAGCGGGTCATCTTCTTTGACAGCATCAAATGGGTGCCGGACAACCAGGCGCGTGCCGAACTGCTCAACGTCCACTACGACCGAACCAGCGTTACGGCAGGCGAGGTGCTTAAAGTTACCTTCACCGTACGGAACAGTGGCAAGGTACCCATTCACGGGCAGGATCCCGAGGCCGGTACCCTGCCCG
>CAKZQX010000364.1 GCA_937141995.1 uncultured Chloroflexaceae bacterium
CCGCTACATCCCTGACTTAGAAACAACTGCTCCCCCTGCGCTGCCATCGACTCGGGTGAGGGTGGCCCAACCGCCGCCGACCCGCCGGTCAGCCAGGTCTGGTAGTCGCGCGGCTCCATCACGATCACCTGGCCGATCATGCCGGAGTGTTCCGTCCCGCAATACTCGGCACAGAAAAGGTGATACGCGCCGGTCCGCGTGGCCTCAAACCAGGCGGTCACATAGGTGCCCGGCAACACATCGTGCTTGAGCCGGAAGGCGGGCACGTAGAAGCTGTGAATGACATCCTGCGAGGTCATAATCAGGCGGATCGGCTGATCCACCGGGACATGCAACTCGTTGATCTCCTGCTGCCCGCCGGGATGCTGCACTTTCCACATCCACTGCTTGCCCACGACATAGATCTCTAGCGCATCCTGGGGCGGGCGAAAAATATGAAAGTAGAGGCTGGCCGACCAGATAAACACCGGCAGCGCCAGCATCAGCAGTCCGCCCATCCAGGCCAGTTCCATCTTGGTGTTACCCACTACCACCCCGGCCCGGCTCGCCTGCGATTTGCGCCGGTATTTGACGCCAAAGTAGGTAATCAGGCTGACAATCAGGAGCGTAAAAAAGGAACTCAGCCCCAGCAGCGTGAGAAAGAGCGCATCCACCTGCCCGGCGAAGGTCGAAGCCTGATCGGGAAAAAACGGTACATAGTCATCCATTGCTTGGTTGCTCCTCTGCTTGCCGGGCCGTACCGGGTTGCCGCCGATCACGCCGTAGCATCACCGTCATGAGCGTGCCCAGCGCCAGCACGGTCGCCACCCCGGCTACCTGCAGCAGTTGGACAATCGCCAGGGTGTATTTGCCCGTCTCCGGATCGTAGTGATAGCAGCGCCGCAACACCTGATCGACCGGCGTGCCGATCTTATTGGCCGAGGCTTCCACCAGGCCCAGGCGCAGGTCGCGCGGGGCAAACTCAATCCCAAAGAGGTAGCGCGAGATCTTGCCCTGCGGCGTCAGAATCACAATGCCGCTGGGGTGCGCATACTGGTCGATCTCCGGGTCGTAGGCATACTGAAAGCCGACCGCCTGCGCCAGTTGCCGGATCGCCGTCTCTTCGCCGGTCAGAAAATGCCAGCCGCTGTCGCTCCCCGGACGGTTGTAGCGCTGTAGATACATGGCTTTGGTGACGGCTGCCAGGCGCGGCGGCTCACGCGGGTCGATACTGACGTTGAGCACAACAAACTCATTTCCGACATCGAACTTCAGCTCTTGCAGGCTGCTGAAAAGCCCGTCCCGCACCATTGAGCAGAGCATTGGGCATTCGTAATAGCCCAGTGCCAGGATCACCGGACGGTTGCCAAAATAGTCTTGCAGGCGCACCACCGTGCCCGCCGCATCCTGAAACGTCAGATCAAGCGGCACCTGGGCATTCAGGCGTTGCGCAAAGCCCACCTGATCCAGCATCTCGTCGTCCGGCGTTTGGGCCCGGGCCGGGCCGACAGCAACCAGCAGCGCCAGCAGCGCTAGCAGCGCCGGCAGCAGGGCCAGAACAACAGGTAGCCACGGGGAGCTACTCCTATAGGTGCGCGGGCGCGGGGATTGGAAACCCCCACCGGCTCCTGAACGATATTGCCCCATCAACGCTCCTCCTCTTCCCTCGCTTACTACCAATGTGCCATCAACCTGGCAATCAACTTGAACGGGCGCACCGGGCGTACCGGCGGTATGTTCCTGTTCATTATCTCTGCGTCCTCTGTGTGCTCTGTGGCTATGACAACAGATCGGTATTACTCCGCTGCCTCTTCCTGCTCCAGCCACCACTCCAGGCCGCCGGAGCTTTCCAGGTCCGGGATATCACTGGTGAAGCCGTCGAAGGTGT
>CAKZQX010000365.1 GCA_937141995.1 uncultured Chloroflexaceae bacterium
GGGCCGTCGCCCCATGACCACCCCGTTTCAGACAGTCTCTCAGATGAAGCTATGGAAAAGCGGTGCGGTGGGCAGCGTGGTGTATCGCGCCCGGCGCGCCTCACACAACCGTCTGTTCGTGGAGCAGCGAGAAGGTCAGGCGGCGATGCTTACGGGTGTAATAACGTACCTGGCGTGGCAGGTTGGCATCAAGCGGAGTTTCGTGGACGGCCTGATCGATGGCGTTGGTGGCATAGTCCAGACAGGCATCGATCTGAGTGGTAGGCGCACCGTCGGCACGCAGCCGGCGCAGTTCGGCCTCCCATGGCACGCTGCATGCTTCCTGTGCCACAATCCCGATTACATCGGGCAGAATCTTGTTGTGGCGCAGCCAGTTGAGCCCCATACAGAACGAGACAGTCTGGCAGGGTGCGCGTTCGATGGTCAGCGCCAGCAGTTCGGCCTCACGGGCCACGGCCATCACCAGCAGAGCGGTATCGTCCGGGTTGAGTTCAGTCACCGGTTGCAGGGGCAGGTTCAACAACTGACTGAGGCTGACAGCCAGCGGGTAGGCCAGTTTATCGACGGCCACGACCGCGGTAAAATGCCAGCGACATCCCTGATGCAACGCCAGCAGTCGCTGGACAGTCGTCCCGATATCGGGGTAGGTGAAGTGGTAGTCCTGCGCGGCGGTAATGCTGAGCCCATCGTCCTGTGCAGACCCCAGGTAGACCACGCCATCCTGCGCATAGACCTGATCTTTGGTACTGTTTAGATTACGAAACTCGCGGTAGCGCTCAACCGTGTTGATATTCTCAAGAAGGATAGCCTGGGCCTCGGGGATGTGGGCCAGCATCAGCGCCCGCCCGAAGGCACTGAGGGCTTCATCATACTGGCGCAGTTCCAGGTGACACTTGCCCAACAAATTGTGTACTTCCCAGTCTTCGGGATAACTCCGCAGCGGACGCTGCAGATGTTCCAGGGCTGTGCCAAACTCGCCCCGTGAGAAGTGAATTAACCCCAGTTCATAGTGCGTGGCCGAGTCTTCCGGAGCAAACTGGAGGCAGTGCTGAAATGTTTCCAGGGCTTCTTCATAGCGTTCCAACTCAATCAGAACATAGCCCAGATTAAAGTAGGAGAGAAAGTCACCATCAAGGTTTGTAACAATGCGAAACTCGTCGGCGGCCTTTGCCAGTAACCCGTGGCGCTGGTAGTAGAAGCCCAGTGCATCGTGAGCCTCGCGCAGGTGTGGATAGTGGGCCACGGCCTGCCGATAGGCTTCAACGGCCTCCATGACGCGGTTGGCGCGTTCAAGGGTTAAACCTCGATGGAAGTGGCGCAGACCCTCTTCCCGCTTAAAGTCTTCCAGCATTGCTGGCCTCTCAAGTTACGCATACGAACCGGGTATTGGGTACTATTATAGCATACCAATCTGCCGTTTGGTGAAACATGCGGGCCGATAGATCGTTAAGATCAGCAAACTATCGTATTGGTGCGCCCCGGCTACGCGGTGGTGGACTGCGGTAGCTCCAGGACTGCGCGCTGTAGCGCCAGCAATTCGGTGATGCCCTGTCCGGCGCGGTCCAGCAGCAGATCGAGTTGTGCGCGGTTGATGGGCGTGCCTTCCGCCGTACTCTGGACTTCCACCAGTTCGCCCGCACCGGTCTGAACCACATTGCAATCGACATCCGCCTGACTGTCCTCGTTGTAGTCCAGGTCCAGCAGAACCTCACCGCCCACCATGCCGACGCTGACGGCTGCAATCGCCTGGTGCAGCGGGTTGATCTCCAACCGTCCGGCGGTGTGCATGCGCCGCAGGGCCAGCGCCAGCGCCACATACCCACCCGTAATTGCGGCAGTCCGTGTTCCGCCATCAGCCTGCAGGACATCGCAGTCAACAATGATCATCTGCTCGCCCAGCACTGTCAGGTCAACCGCAGCACGCAGGGCGCGCCCGATCAACCGCTGGATCTCCTGGGTGCGTCCGCCGGCACCGTTGCGCTCGCGGCGGGTGCGGGTAAGGGTTGAACGGGGTAGCAGCGCATACTCACCGGTGATCCATCCGCGCTTTTGCCCACGCAGCCAACCGGGCAGCGTAGGCTCAACACTGGCGGTACAGAGCACCCGTGTGTTGCCCATTTCGATCAACGCTGAACCCTCGGCGTAAGGTGCCGCCTCGGGCGTGATTCGTACCGGGCGCAACTGTTCCGGCAGTCGCCCATCGTGACGTGGCATCATTCGCTCCTCTACTATAGTGTTCGTGACTCTATCGATCCGAATTGTGTGGTTCTCCACGAGTGGGTGCTTTTTGCCGCCGGCAGGGTGGCAGAAAAAAGAGTACTATCCTGCCGCAGGCACAGCCGGCGTTCAGGGTTGTCACCAGGCCAGAATAGGCCGCACCACGGAACTCCTGCGCATGAAATGCATCATAACATAGCCGTCCCCCACACGCCAACCCGTATAGAGAGAACAGACAAACAAAGAACAAAGAACAAACACGGTGTTCGACAAATACGCACCAGGTGCGCTTTGTTCTGGGTTTCTTTGTTCTCTGTTCTCTCTTCTCTGGCCGTATGCAACGTTTCTGCACAGCATTGCGTATCATATAATACAGTTAATACAGTGAAGCGCGTCGGGACATATACAGCAGACGAGAAAATTGCATAACTGTACAAAAGGTGCCAGTTTTTGCTACAATATGCAAAGGAGCGCTGCAGATTAATGACGGGGTGTGGCGCAACCATAACGCCGTCCGGTCTGTGGCAGTTACGCATATCTTTATCCGTGGCCGGTTTATGTATAAGGAGGAGTTGGTTATGATCGTTCAGGGTGTATCCATTGATGAGATGCTCAATCAGAGCATTAATGTTCTGACCCGGCCTGGCGTGGCGACGTTTGAACAGTATGAGAAGCGCGGCGGTATGCGCGAGGCGCTGGTCTATGTCGGGGTGGCGGCGGCACTGGCGGCGATTGTTGCCTTTGTGTTTGGTCTGTTCGGTGGGTTCGGATATGCGTTGCTGCGGCTGCTGGGTGGCTTTATTACGCCTATTCTGGGGTTTTTCGCATTTTCCTATGTGCTCTACTGGGTGGGTAAGCAGCAGGGTGGCACCGGAACGCAGGATGAGGTGTTTTATACTATTTCGCTCTACGCGGCTCCAATTATGGCTGTGAATGGCATTATGAGTAATATTCCGCTCTTTAACCTGATTCTTATTCCCACCGTTGTACTCATCTTGAGCCTGTATATGCTCTACCTGGCATACCTGGCCGCCCGCTCCAGCATGAACCTGACTGATACCACGAAAGCGATTATTTCGGTGGTCGCGGCACTCGTTGCCTACTGGATCGTCACCGGAGTGGTATTCTCGATTTTTCGCGCCGTGTAAAACCGGTCTGACCGATATGTTCATAGTCTAATGTTTCCGGTCATAACAAGTTGTCCGATTTGCCGGACTCGCCGGTAGCAGTTCGCGGGGATCGCGTCACCGACGCGATCCCCTTTGCGTATGTTGTGGTCTGACAACGGATTCGGAAAACTTTGTTACAATAGGCCAGAGCGCATTGACGGTTGCAGAACCAGTTTATCGCGGCCTGTGCGCCGCCGGCGTGCTGTCCTGCTGCCGGAGCTTGCAGGTGCGTGCCACGAAGATCAGTGTGACGATGGAGTTGTCCGGTAGCGCCGGGTGCTCCTCGGCGCAGGCTGCGTCTCTCGGGTGCGTCGGCCAACGGTAGCAGTAGCGGATAAGGGTAAAGCTCGTGTTGCATAGCAGAGGAGGAAGCGGCCATGATCGTTCGGGACACGTCGCTCAGCGCCCAGCTTGACCGGGGCCTGGCGATATTGCGGAAGCCGGAAGCGGAGACTTTCAGGCGGTTTCAGAAAGAAGGGGGGATGCGCGAGGCGCTGATTTTTGTGAGCGCGGTGTCGGTTGTGGCAGCGCTGTTTGCCTTTGTGTTTGGCCTGATTGCGGGCCTGTCGCCCTTTATTGCGGCGGTACCCTATGCCTTCCTGAAGTTGCTGTTTGCCCTGGTGACACCCTTTGGCGCGTTCTTTATTTTTGCCTTTGTGCTGAATGCACTGGCCCGCCAGCAGGGGAGTTCATTTGCCCAGAATGAGATTATCTACACCACTGCGCTCTATGCGGTGCCGATTCTCGGCCTTAATGCTGCGGTTGGCAGTATTGCCCGAATTGGTTGCCTCTATCAGCCCGTTGCGATTGGCCTGATTGCCTACGTGATCTACACAGCGTATGCATTTCTCCTGACCGATCCGGAGCTTAATCAAAACAAAGCATTGACGATTGCCGGGGG
>CAKZQX010000366.1 GCA_937141995.1 uncultured Chloroflexaceae bacterium
CCGTTCATCCAGGCAAACGCCTGGTTTGGAACCCACCGCGTATGTCGTGTCATCTGAGCAAACATTCAGTTGGAACATTCACTGCGTATGTCGTGTGAATGAAGGAGGAACATATGCAAATTCACACAGCCGATCTCTGTGACCAGTATGCTTCGGAGATTCAGGTTGCCGCGCCGCTGTTTATCGGTTACGGTGCTGTTCCCGCTTTCGGCGGCCAGATTGTCACGGTGAAAGTGTTCGAGGATAATGTGCTGGTGCGCGCGGCGCTTACGGAACCGGGCGCGGGCCAGGTGCTGGTGGTGGATGGTGGCGGCTCTCTGCGCTGTGCCCTGGTTGGCGATCAACTGGCGCAACTGGCGCAGACCAACGGTTGGGCGGGCATACTTGTCTACGGCTGTATTCGTGATGCGCAGGCGATTGCCGACATTGCTATCGGTATCCGGGCATTGAATACACACCCCCTGAAGAGCGTCAAGCGCGGCGAAGGCCGGCGTGATATTCCGGTCACCTTCGCCGGGATTACCCTGCATCCGGGGCACTATCTGTATGCCGACGCGGATGGTGTTATCGTCGCGGCGCGCCAACTGCTGTAACTGCCAGGAGTTACGCGGTCACTGATCCGGAAGATCGTTCCGCTCTGCCGGAGGCGACATGTTCTTCCGGGTCAGGAACCACGTACGTCGTGTAGCTGCCGGGATTGTTATAGAACGTAATTTGTGGTATAAAGTACACTGTTTCCAATAAAACTCGATTTCTGGTTGCATATGCCGGGTTGTCCGCCCGAACGACCGGCACGCGTGCCGGGTGGTCAGGCACCTCCGGCTGAGTTCTCGTCCCATGCAGTCTGTGTTGAACCGCAGACAGTTGTATGCGGGTTACGTGGGAATAGGTGCATCTGCATTGACGCAACCGAACCAGGCAGTGAAGCCGGCGATAGTCTGTAGCTGTGGGATCACCCGTTATCCCCTCGCCGCCGGATCTTCTGCGCGTGCGGCGTTACCTCCTCACGCATGTGAAACGCATGTGAGCGTTTTGCCCGACAATTACATTGCAATATACTGAGAGCGAACCATGGTGGTTAAGAGCAGCTTCAAATGGACGAAAACACACCTGTTGGGGAATAATTATCTGAAGATCGGCCTGCTGCTGCTGCTTGCGCTGTTCTGCGTCACAACCAACTTCTCTTCAAATGTTATTCTGTTAATGTTGCGCAGCGAGATGGTCTTCTCGCATCTCTTCTACCTGCCGGTGGCGCTGGCCGGGGTCTGGTGGGGCTTGCGCGGCGTGCTGGTGTCGGTGTTTGTGGCGGCGACCTGGATGGTGTCCTATTTTCTCGCCGGGTCGGATGTGCCGCCGCAGGAGTATTTTCCCCAACCGATTATGTTTATGCTTATTGGTGTCACTGTTGGCATTCTCCGCGAACAGACGTTGCGCTCGGAACGGAATCTGCGCAACCGGGTGAAGGAACTGGACTGCCTGTTTGCCATCTCGACCCTGCGGGAGCAGACGGATCTGTTGCTGCCGGTACTGCTTCAGTCAACGGTGAAGCTGATCCCGCCCGCCTGGCAGTACCCGGATATTACCGGCGCACGCGTGGTGCTGGCGGGGCATACCTGCCAGACCGACAATTTTGCCGATACGCCCTGGCAGCAGGGCTGTGATATTGTGATCCAGGATGAGCAGGTCGGACGGCTCGAAGTCTGCTACCTTGAAGGTCGTCCGCCCGCTTACGAAGGCCCATTCCTGCGCGAGGAGCGCTATCTGCTGAATGCGATTGCGGAGCGTCTGGGTAAAATCGTCGCGCATGAGCGGGCGGTGACGGCGCTCCGCAAGAGCGAGTTCACTAATCGCGCGCTGGTCAATGCCATCCCGGATATCATCTGGCGGATTGGGCGTGATGGTACCTTGCTCGATTTTAAAGGCGCAAAGGACTTCAATCCCGTGGTGCTGGCCGAGGATTTTGTCGGACGACATCTGACCGATGTGCTTCCGCTGGATGTGGCGCAGTCCGCGTTGCGCTATGTTGAGCATGCTACCCATACGGGTGCGCCCCAGATCTACGAGTATCAGTTTCCTGCCAATGGGGAACTGCATCACTACGAAGCCCGCCTGGTTCTGAGTGGCGCGGACGAAATCCTGGCAATTGTGCGTGACATCACCGAGCGAAAGGCGCGCGAAGCCCTGGTGGAGGAGGAGCGCACTCGCATTGCGCGCGACCTGCACGATGGCCTGGCGCAGAGCCTCTACTTCCTGGGGTTAAAACTCGACTTTATTCGCAAACAGGTGACACGCGATCCTGACGGTGTTGTGAATGAACTGCTGACCCTGAAGCGGATTACGCAGTCCAGCATTCAGGATGTCCGTCGTACTATTTTTGCATTACGTCCGGTTGACCTGGAGCGTCTGGGATTTGAGCCGGCGATTCAGCAGTACACGCGGGAGTTTGGCGAGCATATGGGCCTGAATGTGCTGCTGCATGTGCGCGGGAATACCGCCAGGCTATCAACCCCGCTGGAACTGGCCTTCTTCCGCCTGATCCAGGAAGGACTCAACAATATTGCCAAGCATGCCCATGCCCATACTGTCTGGATTGACCTGGATATTAATCCCGGCGGTTCCGGCCAGTTAACAATCCGCGACGATGGTATCGGCTTTGAACCGGAGGCGCTGCCGGCCAGTGGCAGCGGGAAGATGGGCCTGCACCAGATGCGCGAGCGCGTTATCAAACTGGGGGGTAGCTTTCGGATCGAGAGTAGTGCAGATGCGGGCACGCTGTTGTGCGCCGATATTCCGCTGTGAGGAGAGAATTCATGTCCCGCTCCATTCGCGTCCTGATCGCCGATGATCACGCCGTTGTTCGCCAGGGGCTGAGCCAGATCTGCAATGCCGAACCGGATATGCAGGTGGTGGGGCAGGCGGCCGATGGGCAGGAAGCCTGTCGGCTGGCGCGCGAACATCATCCCGATGTGGTGGTCATCGATATCAATATGCCGGTGCTGGATGGTGTCCAGGCGACCCGCCAGTTGCTGACCGACCTGCCCGACACCGGGGTGATCATTCTGACGATGCACCGCCAGGATCAGTATGTGTTTGAAGCGATCAAAGCGGGCGCGCGAGCCTATATGCTCAAGGATACCGACAGCGAGGATCTGCTGCAGGCCATTCGCACGGTGGCCTCGGGCGAAGCGGTGTTGACCTCGGCAATTGCGTTGCGTATGATCGAAGAGTTTCGCCGCCAGCAGAATGACCCATCGGGCGCTGACGGAATTACCCAACTCACCGAGCGTGAACAGGATATTCTACGCCTGGTAGCGCAGGGTATGGACAACAATGAGATCAGCGACCGACTGGGCCTGTCGGAGAAGACCGTGCGCAACCGCATGACGGTTATCTTTGAGAAGTTGCATGTGAATAACCGGGTGCAGGCGGCACTCTATGCGCTACGGCGTGGGCTGGCAAAGCTGGATGATCATGAAGCGTAATACTGATTTGTTGGCATCGCCACATGTCGTCGTGCCGCCGGATGAACGTTGAGATGTTCATCCGGACATCGCCGGATCGGAGTCCCGGCTTCAGTCGGATCAGGCGTTCCCGGCAGGATGCCGCTGACCCGGCAAGCATCCATGATGAATAATACTGATGTATTTTCATAGCCACAGAGTCCACAGAGGTGATGAACGGGAACGTGTCGACAACCGGAAGCCATAGACGAGGATAACTGTATGGTGCCGAGCGATACCGACCAGCCGCGCTGTCCCTGGGCTGGTAGTAGTGCGCTGATGATCGCCTACCACGATAATGAGTGGGGCATCCCCTGCCACGATGATCAGGCGCTGTTTGAACGGCTGGTCCTGGAGAGCTTCCAGGCCGGGTTGTCCTGGGCCACGATTTTGCGGAAGCGGGAACATTTTCGGCAGGCGTTCGCCGGCTGGGATATCGCGCGCATCGCCGCGTATGGCGCAGACGATGTTGCACGGTTGATGCAGGATGCCGGAATTATTCGCAATCGCCGCAAGATCGAGGCGACGATCCGGAATGCGCGCTGCTTTCTGGCGGTCCAGCAGGAAGTGGGCTCGTTTGACCGGTATATCTGGGCATTTGTGGAGGGACAGCCGCTGCTGCGCGCAGCGCCACCGCGTTGGGAGGATGTTCCGGCGCACACCCCGGAGTCAAACACGCTGGCGTGCAACCTGCGCCGGCGTGGGTTTAAAATGGTGGGGCCAACCATGTGCTACGCGCTGATGCAGAGCATTGGGATGGTGAATGACCATATTCAGGGCTGTTTCAGAGCTACGGGGCCGATATGCACCTGATATGCCCTGTTCAGACGATATTCCCTTCATCGTCCAGGGCAATGATCCGGCGCTGCACTGCTGCGCTCATGACTTCGGTACGGGAGCGAACGCCCAGTTTTCCCAGCACATGGCGCATATGGAACTCAACGGTTTTAACCGATACTTCTAACTGGTCGGCAATCTCAGCATTGCGTAACCCGGTGGCGACTAACCGGAGCACCGACATCTCCCGCTCAGTAAAGGATTGATCCACGCTCGTCAGACCAACCTGAAGCAGTTCCGGCTCCAATGCCGTCTGTCCCGCCGCCACTGCCTCAACTGCTGCGATAAGCTCATCCCCGGTGACGGTCTTGCGCAGGTACCCGGGCACGCCTAACTTTAACATCGAGCGGAGCATTCCGGTATCGTCATAGCCTGTTACCACGAGCACGGCAACGTCGGGAAACGATGTCCGCACCGCGCGCGCGACTTCGACGCCGTTCATGTCCGGGAGGCGCACATCGAGGAGCAGCACTTCGGGCTGAAGTTCCCCAACCATCTGGATCGCCTCTTTCCCTGACGTAGCAGCGCCAACTACTTCGATGTTAGGGCTGCGTCTGAGTAACGCCTGGGTCCCCTCCAGTGTCATGGGATGATCATCAACAACCAGCACCCGAATTGGTTGCCTGTTTTTCGCATCGGTCATAGTTGTAGTTGCCTCATAGCTCGATCTCAACGGAGTGCAAATCTTCTGGTGTAATCAGGTAGCGCATGTTATGCTCGATAGCTCATGGTAACACAAACCGGGCCAGGGAGCCCTGGGATGATTACTGTCAAGTGCGCATATTACACTTCCTGGTAGTCTGGTTACACTATCACTTTACCACATCAGCGCACGATCTACCAGTACCACTTACCTGCACGGAACAGCGCCGTTCTGCACTGCGGTAGTATGGCTGCCGCTTCCGCCTTGTCGGAGGCGGTATCTCCTTTCGTTTTGGAAAATAAGGATGTTCGGTTCCATGTAAGTCATGTCAGGTTATAGGTGACAATGGAGAAGCCCGGTTGCTGCATCATCGAAAGAATGCGCTGAATATGCGCAACCAGGCGGGAAATACATGCGGCTACATCCGCCGACAGCGTCTCGGTATAGTCGAAGGTGGTTCCCATAATGCCGAACTGCACTGCCTCCGGGCAGATGCCATACAGAACGCGGGTACTGGTCAGCAGGGCGGTCGGGGTGAGATGATGCGAGGAGATGCCGGGTGTGGCGGGATCGGGATGCACCGACTGGAGGAAGAGCCGGTCGCCGCCGGGCAAATGCTGGGCAGAGGTGGGGATGGTTCCGGTTGCGTCTGCCATCGGTTGGCAGGCATCAATAAAGATAACTGCATCGGCCTGGCTGATCGGCTCGGCCAGATCCAGGGGTAATTGATGGCAGGCCCGTACACGCACATGCGGCTCACAGATGGTGTGGGCCAACTCGTGCGCGGCATGCCACCCGACTCCGTCATCACCGCGCAGCGGATTGCCATAGCCGATAATCAGTAAGCTGCGCATGCCGTCCTCCCCGACTACTCGTTTGTAGCGACGCGCCGATAAACGTTGAAAAATAGTTCGGATATGGCACTTATCAGGCGTCCCGGTTTCAGCCGGATCAGGCGTTCCCAGCAGGATGCCGCGGTTCCGGCCGGCATCCCACCGGCGAACGCCGGGACTCCTGGTCATTCATATCCGGACTATTTCTCAACGTTCTTCAGCCAAAACTCCTGGAGCAATGTCCGGAATTCATGTTCAACGTTCATGGCGCGTCTCTACCAGTGTATGCGATCATCCCCCGCGATAGGCTTCGTCGAGCAGCGTGCCGTTCGGCCCCAGCAGTTGCACCTGCAGCGGCATCTGCCCCAGCGCATGGGTTGAGCAGCTAAAGCATGGGTCAAAGGCGCGGATAACCGCCTCGACCCGGTTCAGCGCGCCCTCGCTGATCTGCTCGCCGTTGATAAAATGGCGAGCTACCTGGAGCAAGCCCCGGTCCATGGCAATATTGTTATGCCCGGTGGCGATAATCAAGTTCGCCCAGACAATCAGTCCCTGCGCGTCGATCTTGTAGTGGTGGAAAAGCGTCCCGCGTGGCGCTTCCGAAACGCCGATGCCCTCGGCATTGTTTGGCCCCGCCGACGCCCGCACATGCTCGCTCAGAATGTCGGGGGCATGTAGCAGGTATTCGATCTGCTCAATGCTGTAGAGCACTTCGACCAGGCGGGCATAGTGGTAGTAGAAGGAACTGAGCACCGCGCCCCGCTGGAGCGCGCGAAACTCGGCCCACTCCTGGTCGGCCAGCGGCGTGCCGCAATGGTCGGCGATGTTCAGCCGGGCCAGCGGTCCCACCCGGTAGATGCCTTCCGGGTAGCCTACGGGCCGATAGTAGGGATACTTGAGATAGGTCCAGGGCTCAACGGCTTCGGCGATATATTCCTGGTAGGCGGTTGGATCGAGCCGGTCGGCCACGATATGCCCGGTGGCATCGACAATGCGGATGTGACCATCGTACAACTCCAACCCGCCGCTATCATTCACCAGGCCCATAAAGAGCGAGGGGAAATTGGCAAAGCTCTGGATCTCTTCCCGGAACTGGTCCAACCCGCGCTTGAACCAGTCCAGGGTACGCTGAACAATCTGCAGCGCCTCCGGAGTGGCTGCCAGGATCTGATCACGGCGTTCTTCGCTCAGCGGCTCGTTGACGCCGCCGGGGACGATCCAGGCCGGGTGAATGCGCTTGCCCCCCAGCAATTCGATGATCTGCTGCCCAAACTGCCGCAAACGAATGCCGTCACGCGCCCGCTCCGGGTACTGCTGCAACACGCCAAAGAGATTACGCTGGGCCGGGTCGCTGTCCATCCCCAGCAGCAGGTCGGGCGAGCCCAGGTGGAAAAAGCTCAACGCATGCGACTGGATAATCTGGGCCAGGTTCATAACCTGCCGCAGTTTAGCCGCCGGTTCCGGAATACGCACCGCCAGAATCGCATCGCACGCCTTGGCCGAGGCCACCAGATGGCTGACCGGGCAGATGCCACAGACCCGCGCCATCAGCGAGGGCATTTCGTAGAAGGGCCGGCCCTCGCAGAGCTTCTCAAACCCGCGAAACTGGGTGATATGCAGGTGCGCAGCATCCACCACGCCGTTATCATCCAGGTGAATTGAGACCTTGGCGTGACCCTCGACACGGGTCACTGGATCGATCATAATTTGTTGTGCCATAACGCCTCCCTATGCTCCAAACCGTGTCAGGCCGCTGAGATCGGGCCGGCGTCCGGCGACCAGTTCACTCACAATAAAAAAGATCGTATCGGCAGCCGGCGGACATCCCGGAACAAAGACATCCACATTGACCACCTCGTGGACCGGGCAACAGTGCGGCAGCAGCGCCGGAATAACTTCGCGCGGCACCTGCGGATGCAGATCGACATTCTCCTGGTAGGCCCGCTCGGTAATCGCCGCCACGCCGAAGAGGTTGCGCATGGCGGGCACATTCCCCGTCACTGCGCAGTCACCCAGCGAGACCAGGATGCGGGTATGTTCGCGCACTTTGCGGATCTTCGCCAGGTCTTCTTCGCTGCTGACCGCGCCCTCCACCAGCGTCACATCAACCATATCGGGAAACGTTTTCAGATCGACCAGCGGGCTATAGACCAGTTCCGCATGTTCCATCAGATCCAGCAGCCGCTCATCCATATCCAGGAACGACATATGACACCCGGAACATCCATCCAGCCAGACGGTTGCAAGTGTTACCTTCGTCATGATCGTTCCTCCCGCATCAGCTTCAGGTAGGGTAGAAACTGGCGCTTCTTCAGCATCTCGGCTACCGATTTGCCCTTCTCGAACAGCGCGCCGGTGGGGCAGACATGGACGCACTTCCCGCAACTGGTGCAAGTATCCGAGGTGCCCCATGGCTGGCTAAGATCGGTAATGACCCGCGCATCCATGCCACGCCCCATGACATCCCAGGTGTGCGCGCCTTCGACTTCGTCACAGACGCGGACGCAGCGGGTACACAATACACAGCGGTTATGATCGATCACAAACCGCTCGTGTGAGGCATCCACCACCATGTGCGGGTGGCGATAGGGGAAATGCACATGGGTCATGCCCAGATCCTGCGCCAGCGTCTGCAGTTCGCAATGCCCGTTGGACACACACACCGCGCAGATATGATTGCGCTCGGCAAAGAGCAGTTCCAGGATCATGCGCCGGTAATTGGTTAACCGCTCTGTGTTTGTCAGAACTTCCATTCCCTCCTCGACGCGCGTCACACACGCCGGGTAGAGCCGGGACGAGCCTTTGACTTCAACCAGGCAGAGGCGGCAGGCTCCCCCATTGGAGAGGCCATCCAACTGGCAGAGGGTGGGAATGGTGATGCCGACATCTGCCGCCGCTTCCAGAATTGTCTCGTCCTGGCGCGCGCCGACATCACGATTATTAATTTTGAGAGTTTTTACCCGTGTAGGAGGTGCCATTGATCTATCTCCTTATCCGCTGCGACATTGCAGCCGGATTACTCGCCTGGTTTCGCCGCAAGCTGATCCATATATTCGTTGCGGAAATAACGCAGCGTACTCAACACCGGGTTCGGGGAGGACTGGCCGAGGCCGCACAGGCTGGTCTGTTTCACCAGGTCGCACAACTCCTCCAACAACTCCAGGTCGTGGGGAGTAGCCTGCCCCGCCGCGATTCGGCAGAGTAACTCATGCATCTGCACGGTGCCCACCCGGCAGGGAATGCATTTCCCGCACGACTCGGTCATGCAGAACTCCATGAAGTAGCGGGCAACATCAACCATATTGGAGGTCTCGTCCATGATGATCATCCCGCCGGAACCCATGATCGAACCAACCTGCGCCAGCGATGCATAATCAACGGTCATATCCAGGTACTCTTCGGGGATGCAACCGCCCGATGGTCCGCCGGTCTGCACCGCTTTGAACTTGCGTCCATCCGGAATGCCGCCGCCAATGTCGAAGACAATCTCGCGTAGGGTGATGCCCATCGGCACTTCGATCAGGCCGGTATGGTTGACCCGCCCCGTCAGGGCAAAGACCTTCGTGCCTTTGCTGTTCTCGGTGCCGATTTCGGCAAACCATGCGCCGCCGTTGCGAACGATTGGCACGATATTGGCAATCGTCTCCACGTTGTTGATCAGCGTGGGGCATCCCCACAGGCCAAACTCCGCCGGGTAGGGCGGACGGGGTCGTGGCGTTCCGCGCCGGCCTTCGATTGAGGCAATCAGCGCGGTTTCTTCACCACACACAAATGCGCCCGCCCCCAGGCGGATTTCCACATGGAAGCTAAACGGTGTGCCAAAGATATTCTTGCCCAGCAGCCCATTGCGCTCGGCCTGAATAATCGCCGCCCGCAGCCGCTTGATCGCCAGGGGATATTCGGCGCGCACATAGACGTAGCCCTCATCTGCTCCGACAGCGTAGGCGGCAATCGCCATCCCCTCCAGAATGCGGTGCGGGTCACTCTCCAGGATGCTACGGTCCATAAATGCGCCGGGATCGCCCTCATCGCCATTGCAGATGATATACTTCTGGGTGCCGGCGGCAATCGCCACCGTACGCCACTTCAGGCCGGTGGGATAGCCGCCGCCGCCCCGTCCGCGCAGCCCGCTGGTAGTAATCTGCTCGATCACTTCTGCCGGGGTCATCTCGGTCAGCGTTTTGAGCAGCGCAGTATAGCCGCCCATAACGATGTAGTCCTCGATCCGTTCAGGATCGATCCGCCCGGCATGTTCCAGGACGATCTTTGTCTGGCGGGTAAAGAAGGGCAGATCGGTCGGGCATTCCAGGCGCGGCACGGAGCCGGTGTCCAGGGTTTCGACAATCTCAACCGCGTCTTCGGGAGTAACGCCCTGGTAGAGGCGCGCGGCGGTATCGACTTCCACCATCGGGCCGGAGGCGCAGAGGCCGCGGCAGCCCACGCCCTTGACCTGGCACCAGTTTTCCAATCCCTGGCGGCTGACTTCTTTTTCCAGCGCGGTCTTGACCTCTTCACTGTGCGCCGAGTGGCAGCCGGTTCCAACACAGACCGAGACGCGATGCTGAAACTGGTGGGTGGTTTCGCGCTCGATTGTGGCAATCTCATCAAGTTCTTCTGGCGTCATCGTTGAGCAACCTTTCGACTCTCTGCTGAATCTCCATGCGATCCAGTCGTCCGACCATTTCACCATCGAAAACGGCGGCCGGGGCTAGGCCACAGGCTCCCAGGCAGCGGGCCGTCAGCAGCGAGAGTTGACCATCGGCGGTTGTCTCGCCGGCCTGCACATCGAATGCTTCTTCGAGAGCCTTCAGGTTATCCGGGCCACCCTTGATGTAGCAGGCGGTCCCCAGGCAGATAGCGCATGTGTGTTTTCCAGGCGGTTTGAATGAGAAGAAGTGATAAAACGTGGCTACGCCATAGGCGCGACTCAGGGGCACATGTAACCCATTTGCGACGAAGCGTAGGGCATCGTTATCAACATAGCCGAACGACTCCTGCACGGTGTGCAGGGTTTCGATCAGCGCGCTGGGGCGATACCCATGGCGGCGCATCGTTGCGCCGACTAACCGCCAGCGGCGATCATCGGACGGAAGGGGAAGTTTGAGTTTTTTTCCTGCGGGTACCGACATGGTTCTCTCCTGACACTTCAGCGTGTCGCTGTTCTGCTCTGCATCCGGCCTGATCCGGCGATGGATGCGGTTACCCCAAAAGAAAAGGCATCCGTGCGACATACAAGGCTCCCGCCCGCAATCCAGTAGGACTGGAGCAACCTCACGTCGTCACGGATGCCTGCCACGGCATATAGCTACAAGAAGCGTATCACATGTCGTTTCGTGTAGAAGCCCGAATTGGCGATGGAGATTGATCTCGCGGGCTAGACTGCGATATTGATTTGCGTTCGCTCACATATACGCATTACGCGGTGCGGACTGTTCCGACCATGTGCCGGACCCGAAAATCGGTTTCGCCTCCGGCAGGGCGGAACATTTCCTGCCGGGGTCACGCCCGCGTAACTCTATGGTACATCTACGAGTTACACCGACCTCTTCCCGTAGGATCGGGTCACGCCTATGGCTTAGTGTTCCCGCCAGAATGAATCCTCTTCCGAGGCAACTAACCCCGACTTGGTTGACATCGCGCCGCGCGAGAAGATCGAGCGCTCGTCGAACGAGGTCAGCACCTTGATGTAGTTAGCCCGCTCGAAGGCGGCAGGTTCGGCGACGGCGCGCCGGCTCATGCTGCCCTTCATCTGCGTGATCGACTCATACTCGTGGTCTTCCATCCAGTAGGTGAGATCTTCCAGCAGCTTGGTGACGCGTTTCGGGCCATTGCGCAGCAGTTCCGAGGTCATCATGGTCACGCTGGCCCCGGCCATCACCGACTTGAGAATATCCTCGTAGGT
>CAKZQX010000367.1 GCA_937141995.1 uncultured Chloroflexaceae bacterium
TCGACGGCTTCGGCTACGGCGAGCAGTTCATCTTCGCAGTCCAGCAGACTCATCTGGCAGCCATCACAGGAAGCAAACTTCCAGACGGCGAGTTTTGGTTTTCGTTTGACCGGCATCTAAAGCCCCCTCTGTCCAAAAAATGGTTTAATCTCGCTATAGCGAAAGACCGGCCCGTCCTTGCAGACGAAATTCGGCCCCCACTGACAATGCCCACAGAACCCGGTGGCGCACTTCATATTGCGCTCCATCGAAATAAAGATGTTGTCGGGTAAGACACCGCGCCGCTCCAATTCCAGCACGGTGAAGCGGATCATCACCTCGGGGCCGCAGATCATCGCCACGGCGTTCAGGTGGTCAAACGGCGACTTGGGGATCAACCGGGTGACAACGCCGACATTGCCGCGCCAGGGATGGATCGCCCGGTCAACTGTGACATGCACATCAACGTCGAGACGGGCGCGCCACTTCTCAACTTCGCGGCGGTAGAGGATGTCGTTGGGTGTGCGGGTGCCGTAGAGCAGCACCACATTATCATACTTCTCGCGGTGGTTTAGCACATGGTAGAGCGCGGGGCGTACCGGAGCCAGCCCCAGACCACCGGCCACGATCACCACATCCTTGCCCTGGGCCTCAACCACGGGCCAGTCATTACCAAACGGTCCGCGTACGCCGACCATATCATCACGCTTGAGTTGCTGCATGGCGCTGGTGACAACGCCAACCGCGCGGGTAGTATGCACCAGCTTGCGGGGCTTGCCGGGATCGCCGCTAATCGAAATCGGCACTTCACCGACACCAAAAATGTACAACATATTGAACTGCCCGGCGGCAAAGTGAAAATCACTCTGACCGTTGGCCGGTTCCAGTTCAAGGGTAAACGTATCCTGCGTTTCTTTGCGCACCCGCTGCACCCGGTAGGGATTGGGCAGCATGGGATTGGGTAAATTGCGCGTTGGGGAATGCGCGACAGTGGCAGTCATATTTGCACCTCCGTTTGCTCTGAGCGGACGCCCGCTGTGGCGCTACTGCTTCTTAAGACCATACACATCGATCACCTGCATCAACGCGGCCTGCAGACGCTGCACAACGATCTCGACCGAATGCTTCATCAGATGATAGCCCAGTTCATGGTTGTGGTCACACTCGGCGCGCAAGCCCGCGCCATCCAGCGTGATCGTCTGGGTTTCCACCATCGCGCGCGCATCCAGATGCCAGATGTATGGCTCAAACAGCCACGACCAACCCAGCACATCGCCATCACTGAGCGTCATCAGCGGAATCGCGCCCTGTTGCGGGGCAAACACCTCCAGCGCCACCTGCCCCTTGCTGATGATGTAGAACTGGTTAGCCGCTTCACCCTGCCGGAAGATCATCTGCCCGGTTTCAAAGCTGCTCAGTGAAGCATGCTCGGCCATCTGATGCACCAGACGCGGCTCGATATCCTTGAAAAACGGGTGCCGCTCAAGGACGGATTCAATTGACTCTACGGTTGTCATACCGACTGCTCCTTCGTAGGATAGACTCTGGCTCATCAGACCATATTCAGGGTGGAGATTTCTGCACTGGTGGTATCGGACTCGCGCATAGCGTGGACTTCCTCGGTGATATCAATACCCACCGGGCACCAGGTGATGCAGCGCCCACAGCCGACACAACCGGAGCTATCAAACTGATCGATCCAGGATGCCAGTTTGTGGGTCATCCACTGGCGATAGCGGTCCCGCGCCAGCGCGCGTACGCTGCCCCCATGGATGTAGGCAAAGTCCAGCGTAAAGCAAGAGTCCCACCGCTGCCAGCGCTCGGCCTGATTGCCGGTCAGATCGGTGACATCTTCAACCGTCGTGCAGAAACAGGTAGGGCAGACGATGGTGCAGTTGCTGCAAGTCAGGCAGCGGTTGGCGACATCGTCCCAGCGGGGGTGGTTGACATTATCGTAGAGGAATTGTTTGATGTCGGTGGTATCCATTGTGCGTCCCATATCATCGGCAACCGCGGACTCAATACGACGAACCGCTGCCAGATCATGCTCCTGGGCCGGTTCAAAAGGCACCTGCTCCATGATTTCTGCGCCACGCCGGGAGCCCACTTCCACCAGGAAGACATGCCGGTCGGCGTCAATCAGTTCGGTCAGCGCCAGATCAAAACCGCTGTGGACATGCGGGCCGCTGTCCATGGAGGCGCAGAAGCAGGTACCGCCGGCCTGGATGCAGTTCACGGCGACGATAAAGGCCGCATCGTGGAGCGCCTTAAACATGGGGTCAATAAAGGGGCCTTTGGTAAAAACCGTGTTCTGAATGGCAATTGCATTCAATTCGCAGGCGCGCACCCCCAGAAATGCATACCGGGGCAGGGTGCCATTCTCGGGCATAAAAACAAAATCACTCTCAGCGTCCTCCCGCTGGGCCTGCCATAAGCGGCGGCGAGGCGGATGCAGAAATTTTTTCCAGGACTGGGGACTGTTGGTGTAGCCGAAGAGCGCGGCATCATCGCGGCGCTTGAGCCGGTAGGTGCCGCCATCCTGTTCATCGGTCCAACCGGCGGGCAGATCGGCGATGGAGTCAATCTCGTCGTAAACAACCGCGCTATCCTGCAAAGTCGGACCGATTACCTGGTAGCCCTTATCGTGCAGCGCCGTGATCAGATGTTGCAGATCTGCGTGCTGCACCAGGCCATGTTCGTTGACGCGCAACGTTGTCTGGGTCATACGTACCTCCTCTGGGCAACTGGTTGGGAGATGTGGGTGGCATAGGGGAGATCTCCCAAGAGTGACAAGTCTGCATGCTTCTCAGCACCATGAACGGCAATGTTCCATTGGTAGCACTCCGCATAATGCAGGTAGCGTATGCAATTAGAATTCTTTGTGAGAAAGTCCTTTTGTAGAACTTTGCACATTTTACTATTTTTCAAGTAGTGGTACTACCCTCTCATGGTTGATATTTGTTCACTTTCCAAAGGAGATAGTGGTTTAACAAGCGAGGAGCGTATTGCTCATAGACACGCGTTGCGCGGTCTCTGATCCGAAAGAGAATTTCGCCTGCGGCAGCATGGGGCTTTTTTTCTTTTTGCACAAAAAATTTGTACATAGTGCAAATTTTCTGTGCAAAAAGATGGTATCTTCCACCCTGCCGGAGGCGGAATCGCTTGTCGGGTCAACAACCGCGTAAGGCGTGTATTTGACAACATGTGACCCACGCTATACCATTGCGCTACGTTTTGAAACTCTTCGCCGGGCGATCTGAGGAGGATTTGTCATGACCGGAACGATCAGGCTGGCAACGGAGAACGATGCCGCAGCGACGCGGGCCATTTATGTGCCGATCGTCAAGCAGACCAGCTTTTCATTTGAGCTGACACCGCCGAATGTAAGCGATATGCGGCAGCGGATGGTGAAGACGCTGGAGCGACTGCCCTGGTTAGTCTGCGAGTATGGCGGGGTGGTGGTGGGCTACACCTATGCCAACCCGCACCGGGTGCGCGCCGCCTACCAGTGGTCGGTTGAGGTGTCGGTGTATGTGCATGCGGAGTACCGCCAGAAGCGGGTGGCGCGGGCGCTCTACACCTCGCTCTTTGCGCTGCTGCGGCTGCAGGGCTACTACAATGTTTATGCCGGGATTACGCTACCCAATGACGGCGGGATCAGGCTGCATGAATCGTTGGGGTTCCAGCCGGTCGGGGTTTACGAGGCGGTGGCTTATAAACTGGGAGCATGGCAGGATGTCAGTTGGTGGCAGATGATGCTCCAGGAGCGGCCCGGCGTACCGAAACCACCGACGATCTTGCCGGCGGCGCAGGCATTGCCCGAGTGGGAGGATGCATTGAATGCTGGTTTGGAGTATTTGCGGTAGCGTAGTCCGTAATCCGTAGTCCGTAGTCCGTAATCCGTAGTCCGTAGTCTCTGGTGCCGGCTTTGGTAGATGGGGGAACCGTCTGAATGCGGCATTATGCGTGGATATTATCTGTGATTGATGTGCTTTTCTTGATGTATTCACAGGACTTACGCAGTGCGCGTTCAAACGGACCCTTTGTTCCCGATAACGGCGGATTTCGCCTGCGGCAGCGTGGT
>CAKZQX010000368.1 GCA_937141995.1 uncultured Chloroflexaceae bacterium
GGAGTAATGCTGCTCACCGATCTGATACAGCAGCGTCAGTTCAGGTCGGTGGCGCCGGTAGCATCAGTTGGCACCTGTTTGAATACTTGCCGGCAACTCGGCCATTGCTTGCGTCCTTGCAAAGCATCATGATCAGTTTGTCACAACCTCCTTATCGTTCTACGCGCTCAGAATATGAATCGCCACCGCAGCCTCTTCGACACCCAGCATGCCACCCCCGTTCTCCTGAATCGCATGCCTTGCACCCTCCACTTGTCGCTTTCCTGCCTCGCCGCGCAACTGAGTGACAAGTTCGCAAAGTTGGCCTATGCCGGTGGCACCCAGCGGGTGCCCTTTTGACTCCAGACCCCCGGAGGGGTTTATCGGGATACGTCCGCCGATGGTGAAATCACCTCGTTCCGCAGCAGGTCCGCCGCCGCCGAAGGGCACAAAACCGAGATTCTCCGCCTGCAATATTTCACCCATTGCACAGGCATCGTGTCCCTCCGCCACCTGCATATCCTCAGGGCCGAGTCCGGCCTGCTCATACGCCTGCCTGGCGGCCAGGTGACCAACGGCCAGCTCGGGTTGATCGATACCCCGATGGGTGAAACTTTTTAGAACACTGGCTGCTACTTTTATGCAGCGACCCCTGTCTGCCCCAATGCGTGCAAGTCCTTCGTCGGTGCAGACTATAGCTGCAGCGGAGCCATCGGACAGCGGCGCGCACATTGGCAGGGTAATCGGATAGGTGACCGGTGGTGCTGCGAGAATTTCATCTATGCTATAAGGCTGGCGAAACTGCGAGAACCGGTTGTGCACCGAGTGGGTGTGATTTTTAGCCGATACCGCCGCGATCTGGCGTTGGGTAGTACCGTAAGTCGCCATATGTAGGCGACACATGGCAGCGTAGATCTCCATGAATTTGCTGAAAGGCTTGTCCGACTCAGAACCCGGTGGGACTTCCACACCCTGGCCCATCTCCACCAAGGTTTGATAGTTTTCCTGGACGCGGCTTACGTCCCAGCCGCCTTCAAAAACAGCGAAGGCCTTCACCTTGTCCAAGATATTCATTTTCTCCGCGCCGAGCGCCAGCGCAACATCCGTCGTGCCAGCCCGCAAGCTCTGAACTGCCAGATTGAAGGCTGAGCTCCCAGACGCGCAGGCGTTCTCCACGTTATAGATGGGAATGCCTTCGACCCCAATCTTGCTGAACACTACCTGACCTGGAATGGAGATCTGCCCTTGCAGTGGACCATTTGTGATGCCGGCATAGAACGCGATGCCGATATCCTCCACGTTGCAATTGGCATCCTCAAGCGCGGCACTGAGCGCCTCAGCCGCGAGGTTCTCGAGACGGCGCTCAAGGTGTCGGCCAAATACCGTCATTGCGATACCCACAATGTAGACATCGATCATACAGGCGCTCCTAGAGTTTGCGACCGCTCTCCTGCCAGTACTGTTCCCGCAGGTCTTTCTTGAGAACCTTGCCCACTGTGCTGCGAGGCAAGGAGGCGACGATATCCACTGTTTTCGGCGCCATAACGCTACCGAGCTTGTCTTTACACAGAGAAATGATTTCTTCTGCAGTTACGGACTGGCCCACGTTGAGCTCAATTACCGCTTTTACAGCCTCGCCCCACTTCGCATCCGGCACACCGATTACCGCGCAATCCTGCACTGCCGGATGGGCCCATATAACCTGCTCGACTTCGCTGGGATAAACGTTGAAGCCACCAGATATAATCATGTCTTTCTTGCGGTCGGTGATATGCAGATAGCCCTCGGCATCAATATTGCCAATATCGCCAGTATGCAGCCAACCGTCGACGATAGTTTCTGCGGTTTTATCGGGTTGCTTGTAGTAGCCTTTCATTACCAGGTCGCCACGCAGGCAGATTTCACCCGTTTCTCCCCGCGGAAGAATCTGGTTGTCGTCGTTCATCATTTCAACTCGGATCAGGGGGTTGGGCCTGCCCACCGAGGAGAGCCGCTCGTCAGAAGCCAGCTTACCTTCTACAAAGTGATGGTCTGGCGGAAGGTTGGAGATGCTGGCGGGAGCTTCCGTCTGGCCGTAGCCGCCGGTCATAATCGGCCCCCAAAGTTCAATAGCCTTCTTGAGTTTTTCGACAGACATGGGCGCGGCACCGTACATGAGGTATTTGACCGAACGAAAATCGATTTTTTCAATACCTGGGATTTCCAGCAATTTGTAGATAACCGTAGGGGGCAGAAAGAACTCGGTCACACGATGTTTGGCCACCGCCTCCAATATGAGCGCGGGATCGGGCTTGGTAACCACTACAACAGTGCCGCCCCGGGCTGTACAAGGCATCGATAGCAGCCCGGCAGTATGGGTCATTGGCGCGGCCGCCAGGTTAACCGGACGCTCGTCCGCGCCGTAGGAGCAGGCCAGCATATAATGGGCGGCAAAGGTCTTGCAGCTGCGGTGAGTGTTCATCACTCCCTTGGGCTTACCGGTTGTACCGCCGGTTGACGACAACATCACCACGTCATCCATATTGAACTCGACCAGCGGCCTGGCAGAACTCGCGTCACCCAGCCAACTGTCCAACACAGGCGCGCTGGGCGCGTCGGTGTCCAGACAGATCCAGTGCCGGATTTTCGGCAAGCTCGAGCGCAGGCTGGCAATTACTTCCTCGAACTCGCTTTGGTAGAACATCACCTCACAGTCGAAAAAATCAAGGATATAGTGATTGTCCTCAACCGAGTTGCGGGCATTGACAGGCAGCCAAGCCATATTGGCGCGCCACAGCCCGAGCGTACAGGCCCAGGCCGTGACATCATTGCTGGCCCAGATTGCGCCCTTGGTTTCCTTGGGTAAGCCGAGTGCCAGCAAGCGGTTGGCGATACGGCAGGACAACTCGCCTACCTCCTCGAAGCTAAAGGAACGCTCTCCCTGGA
>CAKZQX010000369.1 GCA_937141995.1 uncultured Chloroflexaceae bacterium
GGCGTTGACACCGACGGCAGCGAGTTTTTTATGACCTTCGAGCTATCCAGCCCACAAGATCCTAACCGGCCCGCGCTGGGGCTACGACGGCTGCCCGGCGACCTGCCCGTAAGTGAGCCGGAATACCTGCGCGTGCTCGACTGGGGCAACACCGAGCATATCTCCTGCCAGGGACCGCGCGGCGTCTGCCTGATCACCGCCGGGCGGATCGACGACGATCCGCGCACGCCGTTCGAGGGTGAAGTCTTCCTGCAGTACACCGATGGCGGCGTGGTGCGGCTGGCGCATCACCGTTCCAGCAGTGGCGGCTACTGGGTGCAGCCGCGCGCCAGTATTGCTGAAGATGGGCGTTATGCGATCTTCGCTTCGGATTGGGGACGCCAACTCGACTGTGACAGCAACGGCTTCCTGGGGCGCGGTGATCCCTACATCATCGATCTGGCGAGCAGCCAGACCGATCCGCCGGATGACCCGCCGGACAATCAGCCGGATAACCCGCCGGATAATCCGCCCGCTGCGGTGGAGAACGTCTACCTGCCGCTGCTACTGCGCTGAGTTTTCCACCAGCGCGGGCGAGTTGACCAGCCGCCACCTTGAGCATACAATGCCCCCGACATCAGGCCGTTCGTAGCCGAAGGAGGGGCCGCATGACCACACTGGTTGACTCGTCCGCGCTGACGGAGCTTTCCGCGCTGGAACTGGCACACCGCATTCGGAAGCAGGTGGTTTCGCCCATCGACGTAGTTGCGGCGCATATCGCGCGGATCGAAGCCGTCAACCCGGCCCTGAACGCCGTGGTGACGCCAACGTTTGATCTGGCCCGGCGCGAGGCGCAGGCCGCAACCGATGCCATTATTCGGGGTGATCCGCTCGGCCCACTCCACGGGGTACCCTTCACCGTGAAGGACAATCTCGATCTGGCCGGGGTACGGTCAACCTGCGGGCTGATCCCGCGTGCGGATCACTATCCCGACCGGGATACAACCCTGGTGGCGCGGCTGCGCGCGGCGGGGGCCATTCCCCTGGGCAAAACCAATGTCCCCGAAAACTGTGGCGATTATGAGACGATCAATCTGCTCTTTGGGCAGACCAACAACCCCTGGGATGTCACCCGCAGCGCGGGCGGATCAACCGGCGGCGAGGCGGCGATTATCGCGGCGGGTGGTTCGCCCCTGGGCATCGGCACCGATATTGCCGGGAGTATCCGCCTGCCGGCGCACTTTACCGGCATCGTCGGGTTGCGTCCAACCAGCCCATCCAGCTCATCATTACCCCAGGATGGGATCTGGCCGCCGCTGGCCGGCCGCCTGGTCAATCTGAACGCGGTGGGACCAATGGCCCGCCGGGTTGAGGATGTGGCGCTGGCCTTCGACATCATGCGCGCGATGCCGGTACAGCCGCTTGACCTGGGCGCGCTGCAGGGTGAGCGGGTAGCATTCTGGTTTGATGATGGCATCACGCCCAGCAGTAACGCGGTACGCGCAGGTATTCGGGCAGCGGTGGCGGCGCTCAAACGCGCCGGAATGCTCCCGATTAATGGTGGGCCGGCCGCGCGCCGGTTTGCCAATATCGGCTGGGTCAAATACCTTGGTGATGCTGAGCGGCAGGCATGGGCGGCCGGCTTCGGGAATGGGCAGATCTGGTCGCCGCTGGAGGAGATCGGGCGCGCACTGCGGAGGCGGCCGCGCATTGCTACGGGCGCATTGGTGCTCTGGACCGCGATTCACTATGGGCGACTGGTGCCCCGGGTCAATGGTGCTGACTGGCGGGAGCGGTTGCGTCGGCAGGTGCATACGCTGATCGGCTCCGGTGGCGTTGCGGTCTGCCCGGTCTTCCCCACCACCGCGCCGCGCCATGGCTGGTCAACGTGGCAGTCTATTCTGCTCAACAGCTACATGACCTGGGTGAACCTGGCCGGCCTGCCGGGTCTGACGGTGCCGGTGGGCCGCTCGGCGAAGAATGGCATGCCGGTGGGCGTGCAACTCGTCGGCGCACCCGGTGCTGAGCGGACACTTCTGGCGGCGGGGTTGGTGATCCAGCAGGTGCTGATGCCGGTCTGGCATGGGCCGCTGCCGACATCCAACCGACCGCGCCGCCGCCGCGTACCTTGACACGCACGCAAACTCGTAGTATAACGTTGAACTAATCCGATACAAACTGAATATGCTGATCTGTCCGTTGGGGGAGTCTGGGAAAGCCGGGCTGAGAGGATGACCACCATCGTCATCGACCCCAGGAACCTGATCTGGGTCATGCCAGCGCAGGGAAACGGAGTTCGCAAACCGCTTTTGCTAACGCCGCTCCGTGTGAGGCGGCGTTTCTGTTTTTGCAATTTCCGTAACTCCGCGCCCGCACCTGCACAATCAACCATGGCATACCGTTTGCTTGTACACAACTGCACATAGTGCAGCAGCCGTTTGCTTACACACAGTGGGAAACGGCGCAGTTGTCGCCCGGTCTGTCGTTCTGGCGTGCGCGCCTGAGTTCGATGCAACACCGGGCGAGTTGACCGGAGGAGGTGTGCGATGGCCCGGATGATTAGCATAAATGGTGAGTTGCAGGTGTATCAGGCGCAAACTCTCCAGGAGTTGCTGGCAGCGAATAAGCTTAACCAGTGTGGGGTTGCCGTAGCGGTGAATGCGCG
The DNA here is from genome assembly GCA_937141995.1 of uncultured Chloroflexaceae bacterium. Taxonomy (GTDB): domain Bacteria; phylum Chloroflexota; class Chloroflexia; order Chloroflexales; family Chloroflexaceae; genus CAKZQX01. Next base: position 2,645 of record CAKZQX010000369.1, read on the forward strand.
TATTATTCCACGTGCCCGTTGGTCGCTGACGCAGTTGCAGCCTGATGACCGGGTAAAAATTGTGTGTGCATTTGCGGCACAGACACGAGGATGGGTATGAGAACTATTGACTGGTCCGTCTATATCGTCACAGACGAGCGCGCTGCCGGTGAGCGGGCGCTCCCGGAGGTTGTGCGGGCGGCCATTCAGGGGGGCGCGACGGCGGTGCAACTGCGCGCCAAGGTTGCCGGCACCCGCGAGATGGTTGCGCTGGGTCAGGCACTGCTTGCCGTTACCCGCCCGGCCGGCGTTCCGCTGATTGTGAATGACCGGCTCGATGTGGCCCTGGCGATCGACGCCGATGGCGCGCACGTCGGGCAGGACGATATGCCCGCGGCCATGGCTCGCCGGCTCCTGGGACCGGAACGCATCCTGGGCGTGTCGGCGGAAACGGTTGCCCAGGCGCAGCAGGCTGAACGGGACGGCGCGGACTACCTCGGCGTCGGCGATGTCTTTGGCACGCCCAGCAAGCCCGATGCCGGTCCACCCATTGGCGTTGACGGATTAGCCGCAATTGTGCGCGCTGTGCCACTGCCGGTGGTTGCTATTGGCGGCATCACCCTGGAGAATGCGCCCGCAGTGATTGCGGTTGGGGCCGTCGGTGTTGCCGTGATCTCGGCGGTGGTGGGTGCAGCCGACCCGGCCGCGCCAGCACGGCAACTGCGGGAACGGATATCCCTTCCCCGCCATTCTCAAACGTAGGGACGTGCTGCTGCACATTGAACATGAAATCCGGACATCACGGGACCGGAGTCCCGGCTTCAGCCGGATCGGGCGTTCCCGGCAGTACACCGCTGTCGAGGCAGGCATCCCACCGGCTAACGAACGTTGAATGTTAAATCCGGACATCACTGCACAGGAGTCCCGGCTTCAGCCGGACCAGGCGTTCCCGGCAGTACACCGCTGCCGAGGCAGGCATCCCACCGGCTAACGAACGTTGAATGTTAAATCCGGACATCACTGCACAGGAGTCCCGGCTTCAGCCGGACCAGGCGTTCCCGGCAGTACACCGCTGCCGAGGCAGGCATCCCACCGGCTAACGAACGTTGAATGTTAAATCCGGACATCACT
>CAKZQX010000370.1 GCA_937141995.1 uncultured Chloroflexaceae bacterium
CGGGACTATCGCCGGTAAGCAACCATCAGCTCTCGGTGGCCTGCGATGCATCCGCCAGATCCGTCAGCAGCAACTGCTGCAGCAACTGGGCATCATGGGTTGCCACGCCGGGAGCCTGCCCATCGCCGGCGGGTTGCGTATTATCCGCTTCGTAGTGGGCGAAGATCCGCCGGTATACCTCGCTCCGGGCCATCAACTCGGCGTGGGAACCCTGCGCCACCAGTTCGCCGCGCCGCAAGACCAGGATGCGATCGGCCCAGCGGATCTGCGAGATGCGATGGGTAATCAACAGCGTGGTGCGCCCCTGCAGGATGCGCCGCATCGCCCGCTGGATTTGATCCTCGGTGGCGCTGTCGATTGCGCTGGTCGAGTCGTCCAGAATAAGAATGCGCGGATTGGTCAGGAAGGCGCGGGCAATCGCAATACGCTGGCGCTGCCCACCCGAAAGGGTGACGCCGCGCTCGCCCACCATCGTGTCGTAGCCTTCGGGAAAGGTCATGATAAAATCGTGTGCCTGGGCTTCGCGGGCCGCCTGTTCGATCTGCGCACGCGTGGCGTTGCCGGCCGCGCCAAAGGCGATGTTCTCGGCAATCGTGCGGGAGAAGAGAAAGACATCCTGCTCAATCGTGGAGATCTGCGAGCGCAACGATTGCAGGCTCCAGTCACGTACATCAATGCCATCGACCAGCAGTTGGCCGGTGCTGACATCGTAGGTCCGGTTGACCAGCTTCGTCAGGGTGCTCTTGCCCGCGCCGGTCTGCCCCACAATTGCAATCGTCTCGCCGGGTTTTGCTCCGAAGCTAATATCTTTCAGTACCGGCACGTCGCCATAGCCAAACGTAACCTGCTCAAAGCAGAGTTCGCCCTGGATGGGTTGCGCGACCCCGTCGGCATTCTCGTCCAGGTCGGTTTCGGCGCGGATCAGCGTGAGGATGCGCTCGGCTCCGGCCAGACCCAGTTGCACCAGCGCAAAGGAGAAGAGCGAGATAAAGGTGGGAAAGCGCAACTGGCCCATCAACCCCATAAAGGCAATCACCTCGCCAATGCTCAGGTTGTTGGCCCGGAAGAGCAGTAGCGCATGCCCAAAGGCCAGCCCGAAGGCAATCCCATACAGCAGTAGCGGCAGATAACGTGCCCGGACGCGGCCTTCCTGCACAAACAGGTCACGGTAACGCCGGGCATTCGTTTGAAAGCGGCGGCGCTCTTTGAGTTCCTGCCCGTAGGCTTTGACCACCTCGATCCCGGAGATGGCTTCAGCCAGTCCGGTATTCATGGTGCCAAACTGCCCCCGCAACGCGCCGCTAACGGGATTGAGTTCGCGGTTATAGCGGCGCAACGCAAATACAAATGCCACCACAAACAGCAGTGGTACCAACAGTAGATCAATCCGCAGCAGCAGAATGGCAATCAGCGGAATGATCAGACTCAGGAGCGACTCGGCGATCAGGGCCACACCGGGATTGAGCATCAGGTTCAGTTGCTGAACATCGTTTGTTGCCCGCGCCATCACATCGCCGACTTCCTGGCGATTGTGGAAGGTCTGGCTCTTGCCGAGCAGACTGATGTAGACCTCTTCCCGCGCGTCGCGTTCTGTGCGCTGGGCCAGCAGCTCGATGGCAAAGGCACTGCCCAGGCTCATCAAACCCTGCGTCACCCGGATCGCCAGTACCGCCAGGGCCAGGAAGAGCAGCCGGCCGTAGTCAGGCGCAGTTGTCACCATGTCGAATGCCTGTCCAATCACTAGAAAGGTCAGGCTAAACAACACGGTTGAGCCAAACGTCCCCAGCAGGGCCATTGTCGGCAGCAGCGGATAACGCCGGATATGCGACAGCAGCCAGCGCAGCGCTGAGCGCCGATCATAGTGATACTCATCGGCAACGGTAAACTCGCGTGGAGCCACGGGTTCTTCTCCAATCACTTGGTATTCTCAGATAGAGACGCTTTATCCCGGTGAATTGTCACAGCCGCAATGCCGGTGGGAGTGCCTGATTTTACTCTACCGGATTTCATCATACCAGACATTATGCCGCATGGATGTGACAGCTTCGCCGCAAGCTCCCCATTTCTGCGCAGGCAGGGCTCCCTATTTTTGCGGCATACCAGGTTGCCATCACCCCGGCAATCAACGGGAACGGGCGGAACGGGCACAGGGCGGCAGTTCGCAATCATCATCTCTGCGTTCTCTGTGTCCTCTGTGGCTATAACAACAAATCAGGATAAAGATCAGGCGAGCAAGCCCAAACGACTACCGAATGGCCGTAGTTGCCACATGTGTTACAATGAAATATGTGATAAATCTATGAGAAGAGCGGTTCTACCCGCGTATACCGTTGTTTGTCAAATCGGAGGCTGATGAAATGAGTGAGGTACGCTATCAAAGTTCGCAATTATATGTGCATACCGACTTTGCCGATGAGAATATTATCGGGTGCAGTACTCTGAGCCAGAGCCGGGGGATTGCCATTGGTCGCAATGTGCAGGCAACGGTCGTATCCCACCTGGGTTCCGCTGCGTTTTTTCAACAAACCGTCCGTTCCAACCTGCCCACCGCGACCACCGCGACCACTTCCGCCAGTATCACCGCGCTCCTCCCGCAGCTTCAGCCGGCGTCGGAACAGCCGCAGCGGGTAGCGGAACTGATACACAGCTTGCAGGGGGAGATTAATCGCGGGGATGCATTTGATGCCCACACCGTGCGCCAGGTGCTTTTTGATCTGGCCCAACTCCTGCCCGCCGCATCGCGCCAGATATTGCTGCACCGGCTAACAACGATGGCGCAGGTCTCGCCGGCAATGAAGATTATGGGTCGCAGAATTCTTGGCTGACACGTAACCAGATATGATGGCCGAACCTGATACACAGCGCCCGGCTGCTTCCCGGTCGGATACAGAGACAGCGCCGTCACGCCCGGGCCCATCGGCTGAATCTGATGTGCAGCCCGCCGATCCGCCCGAACCTGATGCGGAGACAGCGCCGTCACGGTTGCAAGGATGGATGCAGTTTGCAAAATCATCGGTTGCAACGTTCCTGCGCTTCCTCTCCTCAGTCGGGTTGTTTCTGCTCATCTGGGTGGTACTCGCCTTTGGTCTGCCCATCTTTGATCAGGTGCTTTTTCTCAATCTGGCGCGGGTTTTTATCATCTTGATAGCGGGACTTCTCCCGGCGATTATTTACAGCTATTTTAGCCTGGGTCGCCTGCCGATTCTCTATGCCGAGTACCGACAGAATCTGCGTCGTCTGGGCTTCCCTGAGAATGCCGCGCTCTATCGGGATAAGTTTAATGCGCTCTATGGTGCCGAAACGCGCCTGACATGGCTGGCCGAGGCACGTTCACTGCCGCTGGCACCACTCTTCCAATCGCCAATTATTGTGGCGACCCTTCTATCTATTGTTGGCTGGTTGCTGGTCTTTTATCCTGCGCAGGCTCTTTCCCAGGCCGCGGATCAATTTCTGTTCCCTAATCCCAATCTATCGGCGTATGCATTTCTTGGTGCGTATATTTTTGGCATAGGCTCACTGGTGCGGCAGTATGTCACCGATGATCTGCAACCACGCTACTATGCCGGCCTGACCTATCGCTACCTGTCGGTGCTTATCCTCTCCTGGTTGATCACGCTACTGATGACCCAGACACAGGGTGCGGTGCCGATCCCCCGGGATAGCTATCTGATTGCCGCCTTCACCATCGGGATCTTCCCTACCATCGGGCTACGGCTTATTCAACGTATCGGGACGAAGATTCTCAATGTTCCGTTTAAGCATAGCGGGTTTGAAGAAGATTTCCCCCTGAGCAAGCTTGATGGATTGAATGCATTTCAGGAGGATCGGCTCCATCTCGAAGGCATTGAGAATCTGCAGAATCTGGCCTGTGCCCGCATTGTTGATCTACTGCTGCGCACACGTTTTCCGGTTGAACAGATCGTTGACTGGATGGATCAGGCGCTGCTCTTCTTGCATGTGCGCGGTAATGCGCTTACGATGGATGACATTCAAGCAACCGGTCTGCGCACGGCTACGGATTTTCTTGATGTCTATGAATCTCCCACTGGTGTAACGGAGACGGAGCGTAACACCCGTCGTACTGCGCTGGCGCATGCACTGGCCCAGCAGACGAAAGCGCAACCGGACCTGACGGTTGAGCAGATTCAGACCCGGCTGGATGTGCTGGCCGCCAGTTTCCGGCTTGATCCGAACCTGTTCCACCTGCGCTACTGGCGCACGCACGAGTATGAAGCGCTGCCCGAGGATGTGGAGCGCCGCCGCACCAGCGCCGATCTCAAGCTGATGCAGGGCGTACCGGAAGAAGCGGTCGCGGCCTATAACGAGCTGCTGCACACCTTTCCCAATTATCATGCCGGCCGCCTGTATCGCGGGTTGGCTTATTTCGCCCAGGGCAAGTATGAACTGGCGCTCGCCGACTACAGCGAAGCCATTGAGCGGGGCGGTCAGGGATGGGAGAGCGCGCGGGCTTATCTAGAGCGGGGCCGGGCGCTGGAGAAACTCCGGCGCTATGATGAAGCAGTGCAGAACTATCGTGAGTCGCTCGCGCTGCAAGCCTTGCCCGAGGCGCATTTTGAACTGGCCTATGTTCAGATGACCTACCTGGGCCAGTTCGATAGTGCGATCAAGCATTTTCAAACCGCCATTGATCAGCAGTTTCGTATTGCCGACGCGCGAGCGAATCTGGGTGTGGCCCACTATGAACGCTGGAAGCAGCAGGGCCGCCCCACCGCAACGCGCGATCAGGCGTTACAAGCGGCGCAAACGAACCTCGAACTGGCACTCAGCCTGAATCCCGATCTGATAGCGGCCTATATCAACCTGGCCCATGTCCTGGAAGAGCTGACCCTGATTGCAGAAGCGATCCAGACGCTGACCGATGCCCTGGTCCGACTGGAACGGGTGAGCGATAGCGACAATGCTTATCGCGCGCGGTTGCTGCGGGGCAACCTCTACCTGCAACAGCGCGATTACCAGGCTGCCGCCCGGGATTACCGCGCGGCCACCCAACTCGCGTTGAAAGATGCGGCGGCGTTCTACAATCTGGGCGTGGCATTGCAGCAACTGAGCCAGTATGACGCGGCGCAGACGGACCCGGCGATCCGGGCATTCCGCGAGGCGGTTCTCCTCAACCGGCAGCATGCCCCGGCCCGCCGCGCGCTGGCGGATATGCTGGCGCGCGGGACACGCGAACAGATGGAGGAGGCCGAGGAGCTATACAACCAGGCGCTGTACCTGGCGCGGCAGGCCGATGCTCCCTATGACCAGTTGCTGGCCCGACTGGGATCCGGTAAACTCTACCGGCGCATGAACGGGGATCGGGTGACGGATGCCCGGCGCGAGTTGCAACAGGCGATGGCGCTGGCCGAGCAGATCCAGGCCGACAATCCGACGACCGAGGTCGATCTGCTGTATACCCAGGCCCGTACTGAACTGGGGTTGCTCAATCTGGATCTGGGCAATATACCGGACGCGATTCACCTGCTCGAGAGCAGTGTTGAACTGTTCGATGTGCTGGACGCGCAGCGAGCCAGAGCCGAAGCCACATTTTACCTGGGGCAGGCATATCTGGCGCAGCACCGGCAATCCGGCGCGAACGGTAGCAATGGTCTGGAGCAGGCCTGCACCACGCTGCAGCAGGCCCGGCAATATCTGGATAGTATCTTCGAGGCGCAGAATGGCGACGATCAGCGTCTGCAGCAGGCGATTGTCCAGGCGCTGAAAGCGTGTGAGCCGACCGGCACTCAGCCATAGGAGCTATGCTGTTTTATGGGAGAAGAAACCAACACGCTGCCTGGTTCCAGCCCCATTGAGACACATTCCCGACAATCCCACCACCTTGTTCATACCATTATGCGCCCGTTCACTACCCCGCTGGTTCTATCCGCCGCGCAGGTGCGATTTATGCTGGCGATGCTTGCCACGGTTGCGCTCATCCTGTTTGTACGGCTGATTCAACTCGGCTCCCTCCAGCGCGAGGTCTACAACGATATTGCGCTCATCTACCGCTACCTCTGGCGCATTCAGGGTGGCGAGTGGCCGGTCGGGTTTGTGCTCAGCGCGGGACCGCTCTACCACTATCTGATTATGCCGATCGTCGGGCTGACCGGCATCAACTATTTTGGGCTGAAGCTGGCGTCGGTGATTGTTAGCCTGGGGGTGCTGCTCTTTACCTCTGCCTTTGCACGCCGCCTGATCGACCACTCCTTTGCGCTGCTGACGCTGTTTGTCGCCGGGATCTCCTCCTGGCTGCTGATCTTTAGCCGCCTGGGCAACTCACAGATCCTGGTGCCCCTGCTGGTGATGGCGGCGCTCTGGCTGGTGCTGCGCGTCGTACAGGCGGGTCGCCGGGTTGATGTCATTGCCTGCGCGGTTGTGTCGGCCCTCGGGTTGTATGTCTATCCGCAGTCGTTTGTGCTGCCGGGGGTGACATTCGCCACGCTTATCGCGCTGCGCCTGACGGGGCAGTCCGTTCGCTGGACGGACCTCTACTGGTTTGTACTGGTGACGCTGCCGGCGGCGCTGCCGTTTGTCGGCATCGTTTTGCTGGACCCGGAGAATTTCACTTCCGGGTATATCGGCCGCAAGATCACTACCGAAGGAGAAGCGGTTGCAGCGCTGGTCGGCAATATCCTCCGGGCACTGCCGGCATTCCATGTCCAGGGTGATAGTGTCTTCCGTAGCAACCCGCAGGAATTGCCGCACCTGGACCGCATCAGCGGTGTGCTCTTCCTGCTGGGGTTGGTCTTCTGGCTACTGCCGCAACGCCGCCGCTTGAGCCCCGTGTTGCTGGTGCCGCTGCTACTGCTCCAGGTTCCCGCCATCCTGGTGCTGAGTCAGCCGGGTGAAGTGCCATCGGCCTCGCGCACACTGGGGGTCGCGCCAATTGCCTACGTCCTGGTTGCGAGTGGGCTCTGGTGGCTGCTGCATCTGCTGCGGCAGTGGGTCAGCCGGCGCACCGCCGGCGTGGTGATCGGGGTGCTGCTGGCGGTGATGCTGCTGTTGAATATGCAGCGCTATTTCCAGGTCTACATCAGCAACCTGCCCTACCGGAACACTTCGCTGGGACGGCTGATCGCTGAGTATGCAAATATGCTGCCGGACGACACAACCGTCTATCTGGTAGGGCAGAAGTGGGAGTCGCGCATGCCGGAGGAGCCGTCAGTCAGGTATGTCATGCGCGACCCGGATCAATTGCAGATGCTCAAGCCGGAGGAACTGACATGTGATCATCTGCTCACGCTGGATTCACCGGCCGTCCTGATCTGGAGCTTTCACGAAAACCTGCCCGCGCCGGCGCTCGAACCCTGCCAGGACTGGCTGCCGGTGCAGTTGTACACCAGCGACCGTGGTCTGCCCATTTTCCATGCCGCCCCGCTGCGTCCCGGGTCCAGTGCTGCCGCACGCCCCCGGTCGGGACGCGCTGCTGCGTATCCTTACCGGATTTTATACGAATGACGAATGGGTAGTTCTCCAACGTGCGGTGGATGTTCAAATCGAACGTTTGGCTAGATGGAAGCCAGACGCGTCTGCGGCAACATGGTCTTTTTTTCAAAAAGAGAA
>CAKZQX010000371.1 GCA_937141995.1 uncultured Chloroflexaceae bacterium
TCCGTCCTGCCGGAGGCGAAATTTCCTTTTGGGTGAGCAACCGCGTAACTCGTGTAACTAACAGGAGTTACGCGGTTGTTGACCCGACGGCAGATTCCGCCGCCGGCAGGGCGGCAGATTCCTTTCTTTGCCACAAAAAGTTTTGCACAAAGTGTGAAATTTTTTGTGGCAAAGATAAAAAGAGTACCATGCTGCCGCAGGCGAAGCCGGCCGTTATCGAGTACAAGCGCCCAGTCTGATTGTCCACCGCGTAACGCGTGTCACATTACGAAGTCAAAACGATGCGAACGATAGCTACAAATGGCGTACCGCCCATGCCAGCCGCTGCCCGGCGGTCATCAGCACCAGCAGCGCCATCAGCAAAAATAGCGGTATCATTGCCTGTGGGAGCAGAAAGAAAAGGCTAAAAAAGATCACTGTCTCGGTGCCTTCGATCAGCCCGCCCGGCATGGTGATGGTGGTCTGTTCGCCGCGCGCCGCCGCGCCATGCTTGCGCTTCTCCAGCAGCGCTGCCAGGTACATCCAGGAGGCGGCATTGATGTAGAAACTGGCGAGCAGGACGGCCATGCTGATATAGCCCTCCGTGGTACCAATGCCCAGCGCCAGCCCCAGCGGGATCACCGCATAGGTGACAATGTCCAGCAGCATATCGAGGTAGCCGCCAAAATCGCTCTGCTTCCGGAAGATCCGCGCAACGGTGCCGTCCAGTCCGTCGAGCAGCCGGTTGAGCGCCCAGAGCATTAGCCCCAGTATGTAGGCTTCCTGCCAGGCGGCCACGCCTGCGGCCAGCCCAAAACCGAATGAGACCAGGGTAATCTGCGTTGGATGAATTGGGCGGAGCAGGTGCAGCGCCAGCGGCGTCAATGCCCGCTCCTTGGGAACACGCAAGACTTTGTCGATCATCAGCACCTCGCCTGGGTAGCCGCAGTCCGTTACACAACAAACGTGCGAGCGCAGAAGCCGCCTTCCACGCCCGCACGTCCCTGTGCCGGCCCACGTATTGTCCTGTATCGTTCTGATCATTCTGATTGTTCTGCTGAGGAGTATAACATGATCCGGGAATGTCAACTGTAAGATTGTTTACGGAAGCGCCCGCAGTCACTCCCTGACGTTGTGCCGGCGGGCATGGTTGTCAACATGTTTATGTGCGATTGCAGCAGCCGGTTTGCCGACCGGCTTTGCGCTGCTGGTATCATACGCTATTGCAGGCCGTCACAGATCAAGGGAAAAACTTATCTGGAGATGGCGAATTTTACCAACGAGGAAACCGGCGCAGTGAGTAATTTTCACTAGAGGCGTATCTGCAAAATCCGGCGCATTTCGTGCTCGTATGCATACTATGAGCACAAGCGAACGAACGAATGAACGAACATCGGCACGGTTAAAGCCATCGTACCGCCGGCGCAAAGTGGGCATCCCGGACCGCATCTTCGCCGAACTGCAAGCCCAGGCCGACCAGCATGGCAACCTGGATAGACCCTCATTTCGTCGATAGCACGGCGGCCGCATGCGCATCGGGCTTCCCGCTGATCAAACGTCCGGTTTGAATGTCCACGGCGTAACGCGTAAACCTTATGCCTTTAAACGCACCGATGCCCACCTGCGGGTGGGCATCGAGAGACATTCAGATTATCGGTATCGGGCCGATTAGACCTCCATCACCACCGGCAGCACAATCGGTCGGCGGCGCGTCTCACGGTAGAGGAAATCACTGACGGTATCCTTGATCTTGCGGTTGACAAAGTTGATATCGACCTGGGTCTGCCCGCTACCGTTCAGTGCCTCACGTACGGCAGTCTTGGTCGCCTCGATCAGATCCTGGCTCTGGCGCATGTAGACAAACCCGCGCGAGACAATATCCGGCCCGGCGACCATCGTCCCCGTACCGTCGATACTGACCACGACAATCAGCATGCCATCCTTCGACAGCATCTGGCGGTCACGTACCACCACATTGCCCACATCGCCGACCGTCGTGCCATCCACATAGATGTACCCCACCTGAGCTTTGCCGGTGACTTCTCCATAGTTGTGGCTGAACTCCATAATTGAGCCGCTTTCGGGCAACAGCACATGCTCCGGCTTGAAGAGGTTGCCCATCCCGACAGCCATCTTTCGATAGAGCACCAGGTGGCGATAGTCGCCGTGGAACGGAATGATAAACTCCGGACGGACCATCGCCAGCAGCATCTTCAACTCTTCCTGAGCTGCGTGCCCGGAGACATGCACACCCACCTGCCCACCATAGATCACATCTGCGCCGAGGCGGAACAGGTTGTTAATCACCCGACTGACCGAGACCTCATTGCCGGGGATGGGTGTGGCCGACAGCACGACCGTGTCGCCCTCTTTGATCTTGACATGCGGATAATCCCGGTTCGCCATCCGGTTGAGCGCCGCCATCGGCTCGCCCTGACTCCCGGTGCAGACCACCGCAACCTGGTCGTCGGGGTAATTGCCCATCTCGTGGGGCCGAATCATCGTGCCCTCTTCGGCGCGCAGGAAGCCCATCTCAAACGCAATCCGCCCGTTGTTCTCCATGCTGCGCCCGACCAGTACCACCTTGCGCCCGTAGGCTTCCGCCGACTCGATCACCTGCTGCACACGGTTAATATTCGAGGCAAATGTTGCCAGGATAATCCGCCCGGGTGCCGTGGCAAAAATGTTATCAAAGGCCTCTCCAACCGAAGTTTCACTCGGCGTGTAGCCTTTGGACTCAACCCGGACACAATCGGTGATCAGCAGCAGCGGTTTCCGCTGGCCGAATTCGGTCAACTTCGTAACATCGGTTGGTTTGCCGTCGGCGGGTGTATGGTCAAACTTCCAGTCGGTCAGGTAGATCACTAATCCGTTGGGCGTGGTAATGCCAAACCCCACCGTGTCGGGAATCGAATGCGCCACATGAAATGGCTCGACCGTACTACTGCCTACCTCAAACTTCTGGTGATCGGTAATCGTCACCAGTGTCGTTTGATCAAGCAAGCGATGTTCCTTCAGCTTTCCGGACACCATCCCCAACGTCAGGCGGGTGCCATAGACCGGCGGAAACCCTAACTCCGTGATCAGATAGGGCAGCGCGCCAATATGGTCTTCGTGCCCGTGGGTTAACAAAATACCTTTGATATTGTCAATCTTATCGCGCAGATAGGTAATATCAGGCAACACCAGGTCAACCCCGAGCATATCGGCTTCGGGAAACATCACGCCGCAGTCAAGGATTAAGATCTCATCGTTATACTCAAGTACCCACATATTGCGCCCCACCTCCCCGGCCCCGCCGAGAGGAATAGCGCGCACACGATTTGTTGTCATAAATCTAGTCTGAAGTCAGATACCGTCAGCGCGATGAGCGGCAGAGACTTCTCCTCCTTTCTGGATATATCTGGTAGAAAGTCATATTGGCCGCACTGCTTCCCACCAGGATGTGGGGCAGTGCAGCCTTGTAAGCTGAGGTCCATCTGCTCAGCAGTCGATACATTGAAGGCCTTCAAAACCATTGAAGCTTCATGCGCACACTGGATGCTATTCTTCTCCGTACAGCTACCCGTTCAGGCAGACGCTCTACGTCTGAGCATCTGCGGGTTGCTTGATTCTGTTCAGGGCATAAAACGAACCTGGCAGCCTTTTTTACCAATGCTGCTACCAAATGCTTATCTTACAGATTGCGCTCAGGTATGGGCCGCCGCCACATCTACTGGTTGAACATGCCCGATGCGCTCATGGATCTCGGCCAGCAATTCATCACGCGCCTCGATCCCGGCATAAATCGGTAGCTTGTAGCGGCCGTAAGCCTGGGCATGCAGAAAGCGCAATACTGGATTGCGGATCTGCCGCGTGTGATCGCCACTGATGAGCAGTTCATCGAGCGGCTCGTCGCTGTCGGCATCAACCCGACGCACCGCGCTGATCGCCGGCCAGGGATAGGTCACCTGTACTCCCAGCGACTCAAAGCGCAACCCGGCCTCGGTTGGCGTATACCCGGCGGCCCACTCTTCGAGCAGGTTCCAGAGCAGCAGCGGTGTGGCGACGATCAAGACCAGCATCAGCAATGCCGGGACGATCTGGCTGATCGTCAGTCCTTGCTCAATACTGGTACGCAGCGTCGCCCAGAAGTTGAGCGGATTATAACTCACGCTGAGGGTGCTGCTAAAGCTCCAGAGGGCAAACGCCCAGATAGCCAGCGCCCCAACGAGCAACAACAGGGTTGTACGGCGTCCCGCCGCTGAGAGTCGATATGTTTTCATAGTATGCTTGTTTGCTCTTCTGTCAATTACACGACTTACGCGGTGGTTTATCAAACCGGGCGTTTCACCCGATGAAACAC
>CAKZQX010000372.1 GCA_937141995.1 uncultured Chloroflexaceae bacterium
CAATTCGCGAGGGTGGTCGCACCGTGGGTGCCGGTGTCGTCACCAAGATTGTAGCTTAGTGGAAAACACCGCGTGGGGTTCGTCTTGCTAAGTAGTGACCGACCTCCGCAGTAAGGAAAGTCGATGGCCGTTGCGAAGGAAAAAGAGAAAGAACGTCGTGAAAATAGCGTTGTTCGCACGTTCCGTGAGACACGGGCTGAGTTGCGCAAGGTCGTCTGGCCATCCCGTGAGGAGACTGTACGCCTTACTATCGTGGTGATTGTTGTCTCCTTTGCTATTGGTCTCTTTCTGTTTATGGGGGATTCGATCTTTCTCTGGCTCTACACAATGCTTGTGGATCTGGTACGATAATGGCATAGTGTAACGACGATGGATGGGGATGTTCGTGACAGAAGAAGAGCAGAAAACAGAGTTTGAATCATCATCGCAGGAAGATAACCGCCATTGGTATGTCATTCATACCTATTCAGGTTATGAAAATAAGGTCAGGCAAAATCTGGAACATCGTATCGACTCCATGGAGATGCGAGATCAGATTTTTCGGGTCATCGTGCCGACAGAGGAAGAGATCGAGATAAAAAACGGTCAACGACGCACGGTGAACAAGAAGATTTACCCGGGCTATGTACTTGTGCAGATGCGCATGACGGATGATTCCTGGTATGTGGTACGGAATACTCCCGGCGTTACCAGTTTTGTTGGACATGGGAATCGTCCGACGCCGCTTGATGATAACGAAGTAAAAGCGATCCTCAAGCAGATGGAAGAGGAAGCGCCGAAGGTTCGTGTCAGTTATCAGGTGGGTCAGGCCGTCAAGATTACCGATGGTCCGTTTACTGACTTCGAGGGTCTTGTTGATGCCATTGACCACGAGCGGGGACGCGTGCGCGTGCTGGTATCGTTCTTTGGACGTGAAGCCCCCGTCGAATTGGACTTTCTCCAGGTAACCCGGCTGGTAGACTAAGCGCTACCTGCATCACTTGTCAGCCTGTGGCCGCCGGCTTCGGCAGTGAAGCCGGCGGCTTATAACTGGGTGACGGCAAATCGAAACAGTTCAGGAGAGGTATTGTGGCAAAGAAACTCGTTGCAATTGTAAAATTGCAGCTTCCTGCCGGGAAGGCGACCCCGGCACCGCCGGTTGGTCCAGCACTTGGACAGCACGGTATTAACATTATGGGGTTTGTCAAGGAGTATAACGAGAAAACCTCCGGTCAGGCCGGTAGTGTTGTTCCCGCTGAGGTATCGATATTTAGTGATCGTTCTTTTACCGTACGTATTCTAACGCCCCCCGCTTCAGACTTGCTGCGGAAGGCGGCCGGCGTTGATAAAGGATCGGGGACACCTGCCCGTGCCTCTGTCGGTAAGACCGTGTCGCGGGAGCAGTTGCGTGAAATTGCTCAGACCAAGATGCCGGATCTGAATGCCAACTCAGTTGAGGCGGCTGAGAAAATTATCGCCGGGACGGCCCGGAGCATGGGCATCAAGGTCGCTGAGTCGTAATGCGGTAGATATAGTTGTGGGAGGGTGATGCCCGCTTGTACCACAGGGAGCAAATGTTATGGCGAAGAGACGTGGCAAGAAGTACCTGGAAGCGCTTAAGAAAATTGAGCCGGGACGGTTCTATTCGCCCGAAGAGGCGCTGCAACTGGCGAAGGATACTTCGTTTGTGAATTTCGATGCGACGGTTGAGGTTCATCTCCGGTTGGGGATTGATCCACGCCATGCTGACCAGAATATTCGTACTACGGTGACGCTTCCGCACGGAACCGGGAAAACGGTGCGGGTGCTGGTTTTTGCGCAGGGTGAAGCGGCGCGCGCAGCCGAGGCTGCCGGTGCGGATTTTGTCGGCAGCGAGGAACTGATTGCTCGCATCGACAAGGAAGATTTCTTCGACTTTGATATCGCTATTGCCACACCCGATATGATGGGGAAGGTCGGGCGATTGGGGCGCAAACTCGGTCCGCGTGGATTGATGCCGAACCCTAAGAGTGGCACGATTGTCCCGCCCGATGATCTGCCGCAGACCATTGATGAAGTTCGCGGTGGTCGCGTGGAGTTCCGTAATGACAGAACGGGCCTGCTGCATATGGCTATTGGTAAAACGAACTTTACCCCACAGCAACTCTTTGGGAATATGGTCGCATTGATGGATGTGGTGCAGGCGGTCAAGCCGAGTGGCGCAAAAGGCACGTACGTCAGAAGCGTCACCGTGACCAGCACAATGGGGCCGGGTATCCCGGTAAATATTCAAGAAGCGCAGGCAATGACTGTTGAAGCTTGAGAGAGGGTTATCGCGCGATACACGCTGATACAAACTGCGAAGCATCCGTTTTCAGGCTAGAGAATAGGGATTCTCGCTAACGCTGATAGCAGGTGTGGCGTACATACGAACTACCCTAGACAGCAGGTGGAGGGCCGGAAGAATGTCTGGCGCAGGTAGCTTTTATAAGCGCCGCTCCTTAATGCCTGATCTCAGGTTGCCTGCCGAGGTGGTGCCGTCAGTATTGTGTGGGTCGGTTGATCCTGGCTGTTGCGCTGAGCATGCGTGGCCGGTAACCGATAACCAGTGATGCCTGTATTGTCTGGCCGCCATGTCTAGGATATGGCGGCTTTTCTATTTTTATGTTCAGGACTTACGTCGTTCTCCACAAACGGGCATATTTCGCCGCTGCCGCAGGCGATGGCTATGTTTGTCTGATCAAATATCCGGGGTATATGCCTACCGCGTAAGTCCTGTTGTCTTGCGATATTGTTTGCGAAAGGGGGTGAATCTAAATGCCAACAGAACGTAAAATTGCGACCGTGGAGCATCTGACGGAAAAATTGTCACGCATGCAACTTGCCGTTGTCACCGATTACCGGGGTCTGACGGTTGCTGAGATGGCTGAATTGCGCGGGAAACTCCGTGAGAGTGGCGCGGAATTGATCGTTGCCAAGAATACGCTGATCCGCCTGGCTGCTCGCCAGACGGGGCATGAACAGATGGAGTCGCTGCTTGCAGGGCCAACGGCGCTTACGTTGGCGTACGATGATGTAGCCAGAGTCGCCAAGACGCTGAATGATTATCTCAAGGATACGCCGAAGGTCTCGATACGCGGAGGTGTGCTCGGTCAGAGTTTCCTGCCGGCGGATGGGTTGGAGCAAGTGACAAAACTGCCGTCGCGTGAGCAGGTTTTGGCAGAAATTGTCGGCGGTATCCAGTCACCAATCAGTGGTGTGGTTAATGTCATCAATGCGCCGCTCACCGGAGTAGTTGGCGTTGTTGATGCGGTGGTATCCGACGTGATGAATGTATTGCAGGCACGCATTAATCAGATGCAGTCCGGCAGTTAGATTACACGACTTTTGCTGTTATTGATCCGGAAGGGAATTTCGCCTCCGGCAGGGC
>CAKZQX010000373.1 GCA_937141995.1 uncultured Chloroflexaceae bacterium
GAGGTGCGTTTCTGTGGTGTCCATAAACAAGGAAAGTTGTGTTGGCTGCATTATTACTACCCCGTTGGTAAAAAAGGCTTCCCTCTACCCTGCACAACATCACTACCTTCATAACGAATAGTCGTCAACCGCTGAAGGCGGTTCTGTGGATCATTTTCACGCCGAACAAGGCGCATATGAACATACCAGATATGCTTTTCATACTCTTCTTTTGGAACTCCAAAATGATTGAGTAATAGTTTGGGCAACCGTAGCGTTTCAATTGTATGAACTGGCGGCTCTGGATCTTCTAATGTCGGAACACGTTGAGGAAACAGGAAAATATCTGGACAGGTTTTTGCGCCAATGGTAGTCTCTTGTCCCGGATACTTGGGGCAAGGCCGAGCACGGGAACCACAGAGTATATCCCGAAAGAAAAGCATGTCAACGTGCTTTCCACGCGTAGATAGCTCGTTTGTAATCCGATTAACGACTGATCGCGCACCATGTGACGGATGGTGTTGAATAGAGCCATCCAGGTGTGACCATATGCCAAACTCTTTAACGAGACGCGAACGAACAGAAATATTTATGGAGTTACCTTCTCCGCCTTTTACTTCGATGACAGCGAGATATGACAGGTCACTCTCTGGAAAAACTTCAAAGTCCCATCGCTGACTGCTAGAGAGTTGGTCAAAGTCAAAGATTAGACCGTGAGATTTCATTTCCGACAAAACATCAGCAACGAAACGTTCACGACCGGATGTAGAAGATGCAATGTACGAACCACGAATGCTTTCGACCGCAGAACGAAACACCAGACCGCTATGATAGTCTTGCAGATCTATCAAATGTTGGCGTAGAACATCCGGGTGTTGTGAATCCATATTCCGCAGCAAATCTACTGTAGGTTGAATCTGCTGTACCACTCGCATCTGATGGCGACAGGGTAATGGATTTGGTACGTCACCAGGCAAATTACTCATATAAATTTATGTAAGATGAAACAGCACGCTGGTCGTTCTATTATAGCACACTTGAGTTATCAGACGTGTGGTCTTTTCAGTTGCATGTGGCGGGAAGAGTGCAGATTTGTGATTTACTACCCAAACGTATCTGTTCAGCGGTTTCGGGCTACTTGTAACACACGGATGTCTCATACAGACGCGCCGGGGTGTAGTTTAACACAAGCGCCTCGATCATCGCGTTGCGATTCCCTTCACTGGCGCCGACATGGTAGAAATGTTCTCGGGTAAGAACGAGAAACCGGTCAGCCTGTTGTGCTAACATCAGATTTTGCCGGTACTTGTTGCTGTGCCATGTTGATAACATAAACTTAGCCGGCGTTGCTGATAATAGTTCAAGCAATAGTTGCTCATCTTTTTCCGACCATGCGTTAAAATAGTCGGTATGGCGTCCGGCATACGGCGGATCGCAGTAGAGAAAATCTGCTTCTGTGCAACTTCTTATGATATCTTGAAAGTCTGCGCAGACAAATGACCAGTCATACTGCCTGACGGCGCTCTCGACATACCGGATCTGGTTGGTGATTTTTGTTACGTAGGCCGGGGCAAAACGCTCCGGCTTATGTCCAAAAGGGACATTGTATCGTCCCTTTTTATTAAAGCGGATAACCCCATTGAAACAGGCCCGGCTGAGAAAGAGAAAGTCGAAGGGGTCTTGCCCGGTGTTAAATCGCTCGCGTATCTGGTAATAGTGTGATTCACCTTTTTGCGCGAGGAAAGCCCCCTCGCGTTCAAGAAACGCTTTCGCCTTTGTCGCAGTCACATACCCACTTTTGATCGCGTTGTAAAAGGTAATGATATGCGGATTTATGTCGGCAAACAGAGCCCGCTCCGGCCGCATATTAAAGCCCACCACACCCGACCCCATAAACGGCTCAACCCACCGACCGGCGGGTGATAGTTCGGCAAACTCCGTAATCCAGCCAATCAATTTGGTCTTAATCCCCTGGCACTTAATCGGCGGAACGTGAACTTTCATGAAGGTAAATCCCTGCGGAATATTGTAGGAATACAGGAAACATATTGTGATCGTAACAACTGCTATTCTCTACTACTTATACCCCACCACCCGAATGCCTCCGGACGGCGGACGATCCGCTCGAACCCGACAGCCTGCAGGCGGCGCACCACGCCCCGCGCGACACTGCTCCCCGCCTTGCTCTCCAGGTCGCCAGGTAGTGAAAGAGACGTCTGCCCGGCCGCAGCACCCGAAAGAGTTGCTCGTAGAATGCGCCGGAGTAGAGTTCCCCCGCCAGTTGGAAGGTCGGCGGGTCGTGGATAATGCGGCAGAAGGCAGTATCGTCCAGGGTTGGGACGCCGTCAAACGCATCGCTGATGATCTGCTGAATGTTGAGGCTGTGAAACAGCGCCCGCGACCAGGGGTTGAGCCGGGCAAGCGCCAGGGTTGTCGGGTCAAGTTCGATGGTGACAACCTGTGTCGCTATCTTTGCCGCCGCGATTGCCGTGTAGCCCAGGCCGGTCGTTGTATCCAGCACCCGGCCCCGCAGCGAGCCGAGCGCGCGGATCTTCTTAAGCGTGTCCTGGCGCGGATCAATGCCCCTGATGCGATGCATTGGGAAGCCGGCGATCAGCACCGTTGGCGCGCCCGTGGTGGGCATCAGGCTGTAGAAGCGGTCAGGCTCGTCCGAGTAAGCCTGTGCCTTGCGTAGCGTAGTCTCCTCCAGCACGAAGCAGGTGGTCTCGTGCGCCGCAATTGCAGCGATCTGTTCCCAGGACAGCCACTGCCCGCCGGGAAACCGCACTCCCTCCGGCTCCAGCGCTACTTCGACCTGCGACAGTCCCAGGTCAGGCGAGGTTATTGCAGTTGCATGCCGGGCCTGCCGCGCCGCCGACAGCGGCCCAACCTGAATGTGGGATAGGATTATGGAAGATGGGTAATCTAGTGACATCGTAAATCGACTTGAATAAACGACTTCTGGTTATGTATCCTGGCTGTTCCGACAGTTCACTCTCCGGGGCGTCCGGTCTATAAGCCCTTTCGCAGTTCATAAATCACTCCGGGGTCTACGATGCGCCACCAGCCGTTCGAGGATCGCGCGCGACTGCGTCCAGAGAATTGATCCGCCTTCGCCGGCCAGCGTTGTATGTGTCACCTGGGGCAGCCGGGCCGCCAGCGTTGCCCCAAAGTCCGGTGAGTGAACAGTGCTGGTATCTTCCAGTCCATACCAGAGATCGACTGGAATGCGGATTGCCTCAGGCGCGGTCGGCCATGCGCCCAGAGCGTTCACCAGGTCGCGGGCGTACCCCTCCGTACCCTGCGCAAAACCCTGCTCCAGGGCGCGCCGGTATGCTGCACGAAAGGCGGCGCTTTCGTACAGGGCGCGGTCACGTTCCCCACTCATTCCGATAACCAGGCTCCAGAGCCCCTCCAGCGTAATCATCCCGGCCATCTGTTGCTCAAAGCCGGCCGGATCTTGCTGGAGTGCCGTCAGCATACCCGCAACATCCGGGTGCAGCCGCGGCCGGATCTGCGGATGGTCTAACTGGTCCTGTCCTGATACGATGGCGGCGGCGCGTACCAGACCGCTGCCGGCCAGCGCAAACGCAAATGGCGCACCCTGCGAAAACCCGACGACCAGAATCTCGGACAGCGCATTGAACTGGAGCAGTTCGCGCACATCGTCCACCCAGGATGCCGGCGTCTTGTGCGGATGTGGACTGGACCGGCCAAGTCCCGGTCGATCAATCGCCATCAGGCGTAGATCAAGATCTGCCAGGCAGTCGTTGCCAAACCCCAGCCATCCGCTCATCGCTGCGCCCGTACAGAACAGCACCGGCACACCCGCAGGCGG
>CAKZQX010000374.1 GCA_937141995.1 uncultured Chloroflexaceae bacterium
GGGCTTTCATCTGGTCAAACGTCCAGTTTGCATGTCAACTGCGTAAGTCCTGTAAATTTACATTATTGGTGAAGTTGAGCCTGTCTTGAGCCGAACCACTCCATACCGCCGGCCTATCTGGGATGCTGCTGTCCTGCTCTTCTTGCTGGGCACGGCATGGGCGTTGGCATCGCTGGTCTATCAACCGCTGCGTGCGGCGGCCTTTACCATGGATGCGCTCCCCGTTATGTTGCCATATGAAGGTCTGCATGAGCGTGAGCAGTTCCCGGATGATCCGCGCGTCTATCGCTGGACGAAGGGACAGGGGCAGGTTGATCTGCCTAATCCCGGCGGGCCGGTTGTGGTGCAGGTTGGCCTGGCGGGTGGTACCCGATCAGCGGTTCCTGTGGCGATCCATGCCGCCGGGATGACGCTGCCATTTCAGGTTGATGCGGGGTTGCGGACCTATGCGCTTCTGCTGCCCACAACCCAGGGCGAACGCCTCTCCCTGACAGTTGAGTCGCCCACGTTTGAGGCGCGTAACCGCACCCTGGGGGTTGTCGTCAGCTTTATCAGCATCTCCGGCGGCGGGGCAGTTCCGGCGCAGGTGCTGCTTGTGCTGGTATGTGCAACGCTCGGTATCTACCTGCTGCTACGGCAGGTAGGGGTGCGGTTGGCGCTGGCCGTACCCGGCGTACTGCTGCTGCAGGCGCTGGTGCTGGTCTGGCAGGTTGCCGGCGGCTGGCGTTATGGGCTCTTTGGCCCGCTGCTGTTGCTGGCTGGAACGTCCGGTCTGGCGGCGCTGGTTCTGGAGCGCTGGTATCCAGTTGCACCGGCTGTACCGTCCCTCGCGCCATCTCCGGTAACGTTCTCCCAGCGCGATGGTCAGATTATCGCGTTGCTGTTGCTGGTTGCACTGGCAGTACGCCTGCCCTGGCTGGGCGCGCCGGACCCGGTGGGCGACATGGAATTGGCCGCGCGCCGAATGTGGTTTCTGCACGACTATGGTCTGGCCGGATCGTATCTCTACGGCGGTGATTATGTGCCCATCCGACTGTATCTGTTGTGGGGGTTGAGCCAACTGGTGCAGCCGCTCGGCGGGGACTTTTTTGCGCCGCTGCCGGCCGTAACCATGACCCTGATCAAACTTCCGGGGATGCTGGCCGATCTGGCGACGGTGGCAATTATCTATCTCTGGAGCCGCCGCTGGTCCGGTATGCGGACGGCGGCGCTGATTGCGGCGCTCTACACGCTGTCGCCACCGGTCTGGATGAATGTGGCATGGTGGGGGCAGGTCGATACGCTGCTGATGCTACCGCTACTGGGGACGGTGCTGCTACTGGGGCGGGCAAATGGACGCTGGAGCTGGCTCTGCTGGATGGTGGCGCTGCTGATCAAGCCGCAGGCGATTATTCTTGCGCCGCTACTGTTTGGTGCGACCCTGCGTCTCCACGGGAGCCGGGGCGTGCTTCAGGGCGGCGCATTGGCAGTTGGACTGTTTGTATCGGCCTGCATGCCGCTGGTTCTGGCGGAGCAGGGACCGGGGTTGCTCCAGGCTTATGCCGGCTCGGTGGGACGGTTTCCGCGCCTGACAATCGGGGCGTACAACCTCTGGTACCTGGTGTCGCCGGGTGGCGCGGGCGTTGATGATGTGCCGGTTCTGGGGCCGCTGACCTATCGCCTGCTGGGGATTCTGCTGCTGGGATGTGTCGCCCTGCTGGTGAGTGTGGCCCTGTTACGCCGGGCGGATGGACCGATGCGGGTTGAGGGTGCGGCGGTGCTGGCACTGGCCTTCTTTGCCCTGCCCACCCAGATCCACGAACGCTATCTTTTTTTGACACTGGCATTCCTGGCGCTGCGTATTGCCGGCGACGAGCGGATGGTGCTGCCGTATGTGATCCTGGTTTTTACGGCGACGATCAATATTTTAGGCGACCTGGACGGATTTGTGCCGCCGGCGGCGGCGGCAATTACGGCATCGCCTCTGCCACTGCTCTGTGCCGGCGTTAATCTGACGGTACTGCTCGGGTTGCTGGTGCATCTGCTGGTGAGCAGTGGCCTGGTGGCCGGGACGACGGCGGCGCTCCGGCCCGCCCATCACCGCTCAGATCCATTATCGTGATAGGTAGTCGTTGATGAAGAAGAATTCACGTCAGAAATTACTTGTAGCGGTGCGGGTGATTGTCAGTACAGCGCTGCTGGCATATCTCCTCTCTACGGTGCAACTGGACGAACTGGTGGCGGTCTGGAGCGACATCGTCCTGCCGTTTGTGCTGCTGGCAATCGGGCTGCAGCTTGTCGGTGTGGTGATCAGCGCGTTGAAGTGGTGGTTGCTGCTGCGGGCGAGTGGGCATCGCGTGCCCTATCGCTGGGCAGTGCGGGCCTATTTTATCGGGCAGTTTTTCAACAACTTCCTGCCGACGATGATTGGGGGCGATGCTATCCGGGTCTACCAGCTTCGGCAGCGGATTACCCTGACATCGGTGGCGATTGCGTCGGTGTTTGTCGAGCGGCTCACCGGGTTTGTGGCGCTCTCCCTGATTGCCTCGGTCGGCCTGGGGGTGAGTGCTGAGGTGTTTGCCGATGCGCCCGAACTGTTCTGGGTAGCACTCTGGTGTATCCTGGTGGCCTATGGTGGCCTGGTGCTGGCACTCTTTGCCGCGCCGATTGCCCGGCTGTTTACGCGCCTCCATCTGCCTAATCTGCTCAACTGGCAGGAGAAGCTGAGTTCGATTGCACACTCGCTGGCGGGATATTACAGCTATCGGGGCACGCTGGCGCTGGCACTGCTGATCTCGTTTGCCTACCAGTTGGTCTGGATCGGCTCAAACTATGCGGTTGCGCTGGCGCTAGGCCTGCTGGATGTGCCGTTTAGCTTTATGGCACTGATGGTGCCGATTAGTGATATTATTGGCCTGGTGCCGATCTTTCTGAACAACCTAGGCGCGCGCGAGGGGACGTTTGTGTTTCTGCTGGAGCAACTGGGCGTGCTAAGAGCCGAGGCGCTGGCACTGGCATTTATGATCTTTATCGTGCGGATGGTGGTCAGTCTGGTTGGAGGTGGACTCTACCTGCTGGGCGGGTTTGCCGGGGCGCAGGGTGCCGTTGCGGTGGAGGATTTATCCGGTATTTCGAGTGTGAATAAGGGTTAAGGATTAAGGGTTATTGCTGTTTGTGGTGGGTTTGAGATAGACTGCATCGCTAGTTATGTCGAATATACCCGAGGGTGTGCCGCAACGGGGCGGGCGCTGGACAACCTGGAACAGGAGCCGCGACCTGGTGCGGAGCATGCCGGCAGACTTTTCCCGGTGGGAGGATCGGCTGGTTCTGCTGGGGAGTCTGCTGCTGGCGGGTCTGCTCTTCGGTTTGCTCCACGAACGCGGCTTCGACGATCCCTATATCACCTATCGCTACGCCGTGAATATTGCCCAGGGTCAGGGGTTTGTCTACAACGTCGGTGAGCGGGTGCTCAGCACAACCGCGCCCTTGTATGCGCTGCTGCTGGCATTCGGCGCGTGGGTGGGGGTGGACGTTCCGCTGACCAGTAACGCCCTGGGATGCCTCAGCCTGGCGCTGGG
>CAKZQX010000375.1 GCA_937141995.1 uncultured Chloroflexaceae bacterium
GCGAGACGAGCTTTCATCTGTTCAAACGTCCGGTTTGAACGCCCACCGCGTAAGTCGTGTGATTGACACGAGTTACGCGGTCGTTGACCCGACCGGAGATTCCGCCTCCGGCAGGGCGGAAGAAACCATCTTGTTTGACAAAAAATTTGCACTATGTGCAAATTTTTTGTCAAACAAAATCAAAATGTACCATGCTGCCGCAGGCGAATCGGGCTTCCACCTGGGCACATGTCCAGTTTGTGTACCCACTGCGTAACTCGTGTGATTAACACATTGTTCTTCAAGATCGTTCCGGCAACTTATACTGATTTGTTGTCATAGCCACAGAGAACACCGAGGACGCAGAGATGCTAAACGGACAGGCGTCGCCGCTGCGCCCGTTGCGCCCGTTCCGGCTGATTGCTGGTTTAATGGCCACCTGGTATTAACACTGCTTTATTTCATCTGCACGCGAGCGTACAAGTTCAAGGGCCAGACTCTGGCTATGCACCAGCGTCTCGATCTGGGTGAGCAACCGGTACAGTTGACGATAGTCGCGCCGCAGTTGCAACTCCTCGATCTGATTGAGGAAACCGGGGTGCCCCGCGCTACGCAACCACTCCTCAAAACTGGGGCAGGAGGGTAACGCCTCCAGTGTGCCATAGGTTCCCAGGCGCTGCCAGAGTTGCCCGGCGCTGGTCGTGAGGATCCGAATGCTGTCGAGTGCCATATGCTCACCTGCTGCGGTTATAGCGCGATTGGCTATAACCATAAAGAATATCTCGCATCTGTGCTTATACTACACTGCCGGACACCATTCAGGCATCAGCCATGTGGCGAATATCGCCTCAGACCAGGGTATGACCTGCCGGGGACGCAGCGCGTGATCCGGCATAGGGAAGGTGCAGCAGCAGAATAGCGTTCAGCGACTGTGCGACCTGACTTGATACCAGGCCCGATGTCCGGCTGTTTTTGCCGGTATAACGATTTATACTGCGTTGACACTATAGTGTAGGCCGTGCTATCATTAGTAGCTATATTCTTGTGAAACTCAGTAGCGAGTGATGGCCATGAGTCAGCCTGCGTACATTCTCGTCGTTGATGACGAGGCAAATATTCGTTTGACCCTGAGCACGCTGTTAACCCGCGCCGGTTATAGCGTAACCGAAGCCGCCACGGGTGAGGAAGCCGTTGAACTGCTCAAACAACGCCCCTTTGACCTGATGCTGGTTGATCTTAAGATGCCCGGCATTGATGGTATGCAGGTCGTTGCCGCCGCGCGCGACCTGAAACTGGACAGTGCCGTCATTGTATTGACCGGACATGGAACGTTAGAGACAGCGGTTGAAGGACTGCATCATGGCATCTTTGACTATCTGCTCAAGACCACCGACCCGGCGCAGGTCGTGGAGCGGGTCAAAGCGGCCCTGGAAGACCGTACCCAGAAGATCCGCCAGCGTGAACTGCTTGATGTTGTCGGCGAGGCCGTCAAGGAACTGCGCGGGCCGAGCAAACAGGCTGCTACGGGCACGACAGGGGGAGCAGCCGAGCGCCTGATTACGGTTGGGGAGTTGCAACTGGATACCTGGCACCAGGTGGCAACCCTGGCCGACCGTTCGCTTTCGTTGACGCCGACGGAGTTCCGGGTGTTGCTCTGCCTGGCCGAGCATGCCGGTCAGATGCTGTCATATGCGCAACTGGTGCGCTGTGCGCAGGGCTACGACACCAGCGAGATTGAGGCCGGCGAGTTGATCAAGCCCCATATCCACCATCTGCGGCAGAAGCTCGAGCCGGACCCGGCATCGCCGCGCTATCTGCTGAATGTGCGCGGGAAGGGCTATATTCTCCAACTCGGTGAGTTTTGAGGTGGAAAGAGACCCGGCATGACGAGCTTAACAATCGATCTCCCCACTGATGTTTACCAGCGCCTGGAGACCGCAGCAGCGCGGCAGGGGAAACCGGCGGCAGTGCCGGCACAGGAGTGGCTGGCGGAAAAATCAACGGAGGCAGTAGCACCAATGACTGAACGTGATCGCGTGCGCGCCGCACTCCGTACCGCCGGGTTATTAGCTGAACTCAGTCCAGAAGAGAAGCGTCTCGCTGCACAATCAACATTGACGTTGGAGGAAGCACAGGCGATTCCGGATCGTACCGCAGGCAAACCACTCAGTGAGATTATTCTGGAGATGCGCGGACCAAAAGAATAATGAGAATTTCATGATCCCAGAGTTTCGCAACGAACCGGCCGGTAATCTCGCTTCCTCAGAGCGGCGGGTTGCCTTGCAGCGGGCACTGCGGGATGTCTCAAATATGCTGGGGGCAACGTACCCGCTGATTATTGGCGGGGAGTATATCACCACCGAGGAGTGCCTGGCTTCATCCAATCCAGCGGAACCGCATAAAAATGTTGGTCGGGCATGCCAGGCCGATGCGGACCTGGCCCGGCGCGCCCTGGCCGCGGCTGAGACGGCCTGCCAGACCTGGCGGCGGGTGCCGGTTGCCGCACGCGTACGCCTGATTCTGCGGACAGCCGCGCTGCTGCGCCGCCGCCGGGCCGAACTGGCGGCCTGGATTATCCGCGAGACCAGCAAAGCCTGGTCGGATGCCGATGCCGAAGTGGCCCGGGCTATCGACTTCTGTGAATACTATGCGCGTTGCGCATTGCAACTCCAGGCAACCCCGCCGCCGCTCGTCCCCTTTCCCGGTCAGCAGAACGAACTGCGCATGCTCCCCCTGGGGGTGGGCGTAATCATTACGCCCTGGAATGCGCCCCTGGCGACCCTGACCGGGCTGACCGTCGCCGCGATTGTGGTGGGCAACAGCGTTGTACTGACTCCAAACAACGCCGCGCCGATTACGGCTGCGCAGTTTGTGCAGATCCTGGAGGAAGCGGGACTACCGCCGGGAGTGGTCAACTATCTGCCGGCCGGCGACGAGGTGCGGGATCAGTTGATTGCGCATCCCGGTACGCGCTTTGTCGCCTTCACCGGCACCCAGGCGGAAGGCCGGCGCATCCTCAGCCAGGTGACAGGTCCATTGGGACAACCCGGTCAGCGGCGCATCCTGGAGGTGAGCGGTCGGAATACCACAATCGTGGACGAGAGCGCCGATCTGCAGGCGGCGGCCCGGGGCATCGTTGCCAATGCCTTTGGATTTCAGGGCCAGAAGGACAACGCCTGCGCGCAGGTAATCATCGTTGAGCGCATCCACGAGCAGTTGCTCGGTTTTATCGCCGAGCGCACCCGCCAACTGAAGCTGGGCAACCCGGCCGAACCCGAAGTCAGCATTGGGGCCGTGATTGACCAGGACGCCTTCGCGCGGGTCAGCAACTACATCGCCGTCGGGCAGGAGGAGGGACGCCTGGTCATCGGTGGCGAGGTTATCGACCATACGCTGCTGGCCGAGGGGGGCTACTTTATTAACCCGACGGTCTTCGCCGATGTCGCGCCCGATGCGCGCATTGCGCAGGAGGAGATCCGCGGGCCGGGGCTGGTCTGTCTTCC
>CAKZQX010000376.1 GCA_937141995.1 uncultured Chloroflexaceae bacterium
AGGCGCTACTCCGCTTCTGGCAGATCAGCGACGATGCCTTCAATGCGCCGGGGCTGCTGCTGGATAATATCAGCATTTGCGGCGGCGGCGGGAACTGCATCCTGGAAGATGATGTCGAGGGCGATACAGGCGCGTGGCAGGCCGAGGGCTTTGCCCGCGTTGATGGCGACCTGCCCCAGCGCTGGGAACTGCGCCTGGTGCGCGCCGATCCGGCGGGCAGTGTTATCGGCATTGAGCCGCTGCCCCTCGACGCTCAGGGGCAGGCAACCGTTACCCTGGAAGCCGGACAAAGTGGCATTCTGGTCGTCGCCGCCACCACACCCTACACCACCGAAGCAGCAACCTATCAGATTGTAACACGGTGAACCGAAGCAGTGGGAATATAATGTCGGTGGGTACGCATAATCCGGCATCAGGCCAAAACAGGTTGCACCACATAAGTCGTAATTTACACGACTTATGTGGTGGATGGGCAAATTAGGCATTTGCCTGGATGCACAGCAGACTCGCTGGCGGCAGGATGGAATGGGACATTCTTTTTCAGGAAATGGGGCACGTTGTGCCCCATTTCCTGAAAAAGATAAAAAAGTACCACGCTGCCGCAGGCGAAATCCGCCGTTATCGGGAACAAAGGTCCCGTTTGAACGCGCACTGCGTAATACCAATTTGCCATCAAACCAGCAATCAACGGGAACAGGCGCAATGAGCGCAACGGCGGCAGATTTCCGTGTATCATCTCTGCGTCCTCTGTGTGCTCTGTGGCTATGACAACAAATCAGTATAAGTCATGTAATTTAATGATATGATCCGACTCGATCGCTTCAATATTCCTATTCCCCGTGCGGCGCTGGGGCCGATCCTGCTGGCGGTATTTATCGTGCTGCTGATCACCCTGCGCACACCGCCGCCACGCCCAATTATTGCGCCGCCGAGCGCAGTTACCTGGAATCATCCGATTGAACTGCCCGTCGATCCGGATGCCGCGCGCCAACCGCCGCCGCCTATCACCGGGCAGTTTGTGCAGCGCAGCAATCTCGATATCATCAGCGCCGAAGGGCTCTTTAGCCCGGCGGATCAGGCCATCCTCGCGACGGAACTGGAGCAGGCGCTCAACTACACGACGGGGCGGTTTGGCAGCGGGCCGAACGACCGGGTCAGCGCGTATGTGGGGCTGGAACCGGGATGCGGCCTGCACGGTATCGCCTACACCGAGCAGCGCACCGTCCAGGTGTTTACCTGCGCCGACCTGCCGCGCTACCGCACGGTCACGATCATGGCGCATGAGTTTGTGCATCAACTGGCCCACGACCGCTACGGCCCGGCGCATCTCCAGGCCGATATGATCTTGCTCGAAGGACTCGCCACCTGGGGCGCGGGGAGCTACTGGCTAGGCGGGCAACCCGACTTTGCGACATTTGTGCGCGAGTACAAAGCCAATGGGTCGCTGCTGCCTCTGGCGACCAGCTATGTTGGTCGGTCCATCAGCGACATGAACCGGCTCTACTACCAGTGGGGCAGCTTTGTCGAGTTTCTCATCGTAACCTATGGCCGGGAAGCCTTCGATGCGCTCTACGTGACCGGCAATCGCGCCCCCGGCTCGGCGAACTATGCCGGCGTCTATGGTAAGAGCCTGACCGACCTCGAGCAGGAGTGGCTGGCCTGGCTCGACTAACCAATCAAAATCTGCTCTTCGGGATAGGTGACGGGTTGGGTGGCACGCTGCTGTGTCTGGGCCAGCGCCACAATCACCGTTAATGCTCCCAGGCGACCCCAGGCCATCACAAACATAATCACGATCTGTCCAAACAGATTGAGATCATCGGCGAACGCCAACGTCAGCCCACAGGTCGCAAATGCCGAGATTACCTCAAACAGCACATCCGACAGAGCTGCATCGTGGGTCATCAGGATCAGCCAGGTCGCCGTCTGGATCACAAACACCGCAATCGTCAACACCGCCGCCGCCTTGCGCACCATCCAGACGGCAATGGTACGGCCACCCACCTGCGCACTGGGCAACCCGCGTGCATACCCCCACAGCGCCAGCGTCAGCACGGCAAAGGTGCCGGTAGTAATGCCACCGCCCATTGAAGCCGGGGCACAGCCGATAAACATCAGACCGAGCAGCAAAAACTGGCTGGCCGGCGTGAGCAGTTCAATCCCCGCCACCCCGGCAAATCCGGCCGTGCGCGCCGAGATCGACTGAAAAAAGGTAATCAGCAACCGGCGCGGCCAGGGAACCGTGGAGAGCAGCGCATGCGGCTGGCTCTCCCCCAG
>CAKZQX010000377.1 GCA_937141995.1 uncultured Chloroflexaceae bacterium
GAGCCGTTTTCGCGGTTCTCGATCTCCCCCAGGAAGGGCTCATATCCGGCGAAGAGCGTGTTTATAATGCCCTGGCCGCGTGTGGCCGTGAGGAACTGCTGGCGAAAACCGAGCAACCCGCGGGTCGGCACGTAATAGACATAGTGGACGCTACCGTCATCGCGGAAGTGCATGTCGCGCATCTGCCCGCGCCGCTTGCCCAGCATCTCAACCACTACCCCCTGGTAATCCTCGCCGACCTCGATCTCAACCAGTTCCATCGGCTCCAGGGTGGTGCCGTTCTCTTCGTGGAAGATCACCTCCGGCTTGCTGACCTGGAACTCGTAGCCTTCGCGCCGCATATTTTCGATCAAAATCCCCAGGTGCAGCTCACCTCGCCCGCTGACCAGGAAGGCATCGGCGCTATCGGTGTCGGCGACGCGCAGGGCCACATCACGCTCCAGTTCGTTGTAGAGCCGCTCACGCAGCTTGCGGCTGGTGACATAGGTGCCCTCCCGTCCGGCGAAGGGGCTGGTGTTGACGCCGAAGGTCATCCGCACCGTCGGCTCCTCGACATTAATCGTCGGCAACGCCTCGGGCGCGTCCAGGTCGGCGATGGTTGCGCCAATCGTTGCTTCGGGAATACCGGCGATTGCCACGATATCCCCCGCACCGGCTTCTTCCACCTCCTGGCGCTGCAGGCCGTTGTAGACAAAAAGTTGCGAGAGCTTCGCCGGGATAACGTTGCCGTCGCGCGTAATATGGGCCACGGTCTGGTTGCGCTGGAGCCGTCCCCGGCGCAGCCGCCCGGTAAGAATCTTGCCCTTGTACTCATCATAGCTGCTGGTGGTAATCAGCATCTGGGCGGGCGCGTCCGGGTCGGCGACCGGCGGCGCAATCCGTTCCAGGATGGTCTCGAAGAGCGGCTCAAGCGACTCCTGCATTTCGAGTGGCGAGAACCCGGCCTGCCCCTTGAGCGCGTTGGTATAGATCACGGCAAACTCGGCCTGATCATCGCTTGCGCCCAGATCCACAAACAGGTCAAACGTGGCATTAACCACAAAGTTGGGGCGCGACTGGGGCCGGTCGATCTTGTTGACGACGACGATGGCGCGGTGCCCGGCCTGAAGCGCCTTGCGCAGGACAAAGCGGGTCTGCGGCATGGGCCCCTCCACTGCGTCAACCAGCAGCAGCACACCATCAACCATATTCATGATCCGCTCAACCTCGCCGCCAAAGTCGGCATGACCGGGCGTATCGACGATATTGATCTTGATGTCATGATAGTTGACGGCGGTATTCTTCGACAGAATGGTGATCCCGCGCTCGCGCTCGAGCGCATTGCTGTCCATCACGCGCTCTTCTACCGCTTGATTTTCCCGGAAGATGCGGCTCTGCTTGAGCATCGCGTCCACCAGCGTGGTCTTCCCATGGTCAACATGGGCAATAATTGCAATATTTCGGATATCTGTTCGTTGCATTATGCTCACACGAAAGACCCTGACCGCGCCGGGCCAGGGTACGCGAATAACAATAGTTGCTACCGTGATTGTACCATGCGCAAGAATCCCGCGCAACACAGCGTGGGCCGCGATTGCAGCCACAGCGGGCACCGAGAACACCGAGGGTTGCGTCGCGGTGCTGCGGTCTGGAGCCGCCGGCTGCAATCGGATAACCCCTGACCGCGAACCGCGAACCCCTAACCCGTAACTCATGCTATAATATCCCCAGCGCACACCTGTGCTGAGGAGCGTTGATGAGTGACGAGCGCCTGCTAAACCCCAATCCCCACGAAGATGACCAGCGCAGCGAAAAGAGTCTGCGTCCGCGCTCTCTGCCCGAGTTTATCGGCCAGGAGAAGGTGGTCGAACAACTGCGAATTGCTATTACCGCCGCGAAATCGCGCCGGGAACCGCTGGATCACACGCTCTTCTATGGTCCGCCGGGGCTGGGAAAGACCTCGCTGGCCGGTGTCATTGCCAATGAGATGGGCGTCCACATGAAAGTAACCAGCGGCCCGGCGATTGACCGCGCCGGAGATCTGGCGGCGATCCTCACCAACCTGGAGGCCGACGACGTACTCTTTATTGACGAGGTTCATCGGCTAAACCGGGCGGTGGAAGAGGTGCTCTACCCGGCCATGGAGGACTTCGCGCTTGATCTGATTGTGGGCAAGGGTCCCAGCGCGCGCAATGTCCGCCTGAAACTGCCGCGCTTCACCACCGTCGGTGCAACCACGCGCCTGGCACTGCTGACCTCGCCGCTCCGGGATCGCTTTGTGTCGGTGCATCGCCTGGAGTTCTATACCGACGAGGCCATGCACGAGATTGTCACCCGGTCGGCGCGCATCCTGGGGGTACCCTGCACGTCGGAGGGCGCAACCGAGATTGGCCGGCGGGCACGCGGGACGCCGCGTATCGCCAACCGACTGCTGCGCCGCGTGCGCGACTATGCCCAGGTTATCGCCGAAGGCAGCATTACACTGGAAGTAGCCCGCGCCGCCCTCGCCACCCTGGAGATCGATGAGTTGGGGTTGGACGAGAATGACCGGCGGTTGCTGCGCACGATTATCGAGCTCTTCGAGGGTGGCCCGGTGGGGCTCTCTACGCTGGCGGCCGCGCTGGCCGAGGAGGTCGATGCAATCGAGGATGTCTACGAGCCGTTCTTGCTGCAACTGGGCTTTTTGCAACGCACCCCGCGTGGTCGTGTCGCTACCCGCCGCGCCTATGAGCACCTGGGTGTCCCCTACACCGAGAAACCCGGCCCAAACAGCGACCCGAATGCGCCGCAGCAGGGGCGGTTGTGGTAGGATTTTGATCTGCTTACAGGTGTACTCTCAGTGCTTCCGAATTTACCCCCGTATTATATATCTGGTCAAAAATCCTGGCAATGTCATGGTTAGAGAGGGTCATAGGCAGGGTTTCGATCCGCTTGCTCGGGTTAC
>CAKZQX010000378.1 GCA_937141995.1 uncultured Chloroflexaceae bacterium
GTCACCCTGCCGTCACCCGACGCGGAGGGGCAGCCGTTTAGCGTGCCGGTTCCGCTGATACAACCCGGCGCACCGGCCAGCGATACCGCAGTTGCGGCGGCTCCGCTGAGTGCGCCCGCTGAGTACAGCGTGACGGGTGAGGTGCTGAGTGAAGCGCAGTCACCGGTGGGCACGGCGAGCGGGGCGATAACGATCTTTAGCGATAACACGCAACCCATCCAACTACCCGAAAACACGCAGTTTGTCGGCACCAATCCCGAAGGGCAGGAGGTCCGGTTTGCGATTAACGAGCCGGCGGTTATTCCGCCCTCAACCATATCCGACCTGGGCGCGCAGGTGATCATTGACCGGGGGCAGGTGGACGTTGGTGTCACCGCGCTTGCGCCGGGCAGCGCTTCCAATATCGAGGCTAATATGATCTCGCAGATCATTGTTCCCGGCCAACCGCCGATTGTAGTCAACCGGGGCGGGGCGTTGCGCCTGCAACATGAGGCCATCGGAGGCGGCAGTGAGCAGATGGTGCGGATCGTCCGCGATGAAGATGTGCAGCGCGTGCTGGGGGAAGCGCTGGTTGGCCTCAATAACCAGGCTCCCAGTGTGTTGCAGGCCCAGGCGGAACAGCAGGGTCTGGCGCTGGAAGAATCGACCATCACGCCGCGCGGGAATGCCATCCCGAACGCCGCGAGCTACACAATGACGGTTGATCCGCCTCAGGGCACCCAGGTTGATCCGGCTGCGCCCAACTTTACTGTTACCGTCAGCGCGCAGTTTGATGCGCTGGCAACACCGCCGGGCAATCCGCTTGAGAGTCAACTGCAACCCGTGGCTCCCAATCTGCTGGCGAACCGCAGTGGTATACCACCGGGGATGGCAATCGGGATCACCGACTGGCAATGGAGTGGTGAGCAGTTGACGGTTGAGGGTGTGACGCGCCGGGTTGATACGACGCTTGATGCCGGCACACGGCTGGCGATTCTCAATGCCGTCAAGGGTAAGCCCCGCGCCGAGGCGCAGGCCGCGCTGGATAATTTTGTGCAGCAGGGTGTGATTGCCGGTTACGAACTACCCGAAGTGGAGCAGTTGCCGCAGCGGAGTCATCAACTGACACTGGAAGTGCAACAACCGATGCAGGATACATAGCTTGTATGCAGCCTGACGAACCAGAAACAGATAATGATCAAGGACGAGGGACCGGCAGCGGTCCTTCGTCGGTTTCGTCCGGGGCGCTCTGTCGGGTGCTGGCGCTGGATGTGGGTGAGCGGCGTATCGGTGTCGCCATGAGCGATGCTGCCGGGTTGCTGGCGGCTCCGCTGACCACGCTCAAGGCGGAACCGCGCGCGCGTGCCCTGAACCAGATTGTCGCGCTGGTAACTGAGCACGCGGTTGACGAGATTGTAGTCGGGCTACCCCTGACGATGAGTGGTGAGGTGGGTCCCCAGGCGCAGGTGGTGCAGTCCTTTGCCGCGGATTTG
Source organism: uncultured Chloroflexaceae bacterium (assembly GCA_937141995.1). Lineage (GTDB taxonomy): Bacteria > Chloroflexota > Chloroflexia > Chloroflexales > Chloroflexaceae > CAKZQX01. The sequence goes on from CAKZQX010000378.1 coordinate 1,473, forward strand.
GAAGCGGCCCTGGGGCGCAAGGTGCAACTCTTCGATGAGCGCCTGACCAGCGTGGTCGCCGAGCAGATGCTGCGCGACCTGGGGGTCAAGCCGGAGAAGCGTAAAGCGTGTATTGATGAGGTAGCTGCCTCGATCATTCTGCAGGACTATCTTGATCATATCCGGCAGCGCACAGCCGCTGGGGGTCAATCGGACGGAGAGAGTGCGCGCTGACAGGTCTCCAAAGACCTGTCAGCGCGCGACATATCCAAATTCTAGCGTTTAATCGCGGTTGCCGAGAACCCGCAGCAGCAGCAGGAAGAGGTTGATAAAGTCCAGATAGAGCATCAGCGCGCCGAGGATCGCCAGGCGCTGGATATTGACTTCGTCGTTGCCGGCGATATTCATGCTCATGCGCTTGATCTTCTGCGTATCCCACGCCGTCAGACCAACAAAGATCAGAATACCGGCGTAGGTGACGATCCAGTAGAGCGCCTCGCTACGAAGAAAGATATTCACAACCGAGGCGATCAGAAACCCGATCAACGCCATAAAGAGGATGTTGCCGATCTTTGATATGTCCTGTTTGGTTGTATACCCATACAGACTCATCACCCCAAAGGTGACACCTGTGATCATAAAGGTTGACGCAATCGAAACTGAGGTATAGATCAGGAAGATGATCGAGAGGGTCAGACCGTTCAGGAGCGAGTAGCCCATAAACATCCCCGTCGCCATTCCTGCCGACATTTTTCCGATCCGGGCACTCAGTACAAAGACGATAATCAACTCAACAATGAAAAGACCAAAGTAGATAATCGGACTGCCGGCGAGAACAGCGGCCAGACCGGTATTGGCGACAAAGAAGGCGACTGCTCCGGTCGTGAGCAGTCCCGCCGTCATCCAGGCGTACACGCGGCTCATCACCGCTTGCAGGTTTAGCGCCTCCGTAGACGAGGTCGAGTAGGGTGCGTACGACATAACGATTCCTTTCGTGATTTCGTAATGATGTGCTACAACCGTTTCCGGCAAGCCGATGTCTTACAGGTGAACTCCCCGATCGCCGGAAGTTTAGGGAGCAGCATATTTTGCCTGCTCTATTGTACATCATATTGAATAAAAAATCCTGACCATACAGGAGTTACACGGTTGCTGACCCGGTAGGGCATGTCGCCTCCGGCAGGTTTGGCTTCCACCTGTTCGCACCTCCGGGTTTTGCATATCAACTATGTAAGTCCTGTTATCATTCACGCGTTACGTGGTGAATACGCAAACCGAACGTTTGACCAGGTGGAAGCCCGATTCGCCTGCGGCAGCATGGTATGTGATCGATCTTTTTCACAAAACATTTGCACAAGGTGCAAATGTTTTGTGAAAAAGCATGAAATCTTCCGCCCTGCCGGAGGCGATATTTCCTTCCCGAAGAGGGACCGCGTAACGCGTGTTATCATTATGTTATGACTCAACCAACGGAAACCGTAGCTGAACTGTTAACCCAACCCGAAGGGCCGGGCCTGGCATTCTTCCGGGAACGCTGCAAACTCTCCGATCTGGCCGAGACGCTGGTCGCCATGGCCAATGCCCAGGGTGGAACGATCATCATTGGTGTGGGCGGGCGGGCGCGGGCGCGGGTCGAGGGCGTGCAGGATGCGGCGGCGGTGCGCGATATGGCCCTCGAAGCGGCGTTGATCACTACACCGCCGCTGGTGCTGCCGCTGCCCCAGACCGTCAGGCACGCGGATCTGACCTTGCTGCTGGTGACGGTGCCGCCGGGGCTGCCGCATGTCTACAATCTGCACGGCAAATATCTGCAACGCCAGGGAGCCACCAACCAGCCGCTGCTGCCGGATGCGTTGCGGCGGCTGCTGCGTGACCGGGGTGAGGTAAGCTGGGATCGGCTGGTTCCCGATGCCGCGACCCTGGGTGAACTGGATGCCAACAAGATCAGCGCCTATGTGCGCCGTGTGAACCTGCCCACCGAAGCCGATACCTTTGATTTTCTCTTCCGGCGCGGCTGTCTGGCGCGTACAGCGGATGAACCGGAGTATCAACCGACCAATGCCGGGCTGATCCTCTTTGGCAGCACGGTTGAGGGCCGCTTCCCGCAGGCCGAGATTACGCTGGTGCAGTACCAGGGGCGCGAACTGGCCGATGAGTTTGAGCGCGAAGATGTCCGCGATACCCTGCCGGATGCCGTGCGCCGGGCCGAGCGCTGGCTGATGGAGCATATGCGCAAGGGCAGCCGCATGATCGGCCTGGAACGTCAGGACTGGACGCAGTTTCCGCCGCCGGCCGTGCGTGAGGCGCTGGTCAACGCGGTGGCTCACCGCGACTATGGCATCCGGGGCGAGGGCATTCGCATTGCGCTGTTTGCCGACCGGCTGGAGTGCTACTCACCGGGACGGCTGCCCGGCCATGTGACACTGGAAAATATTGTCCAGGAGCGCTACAGCCGCAATGAGTCGCTGGTGCAGGTGCTGGCCGACTGGGGGCTGATCGAGCGACTGGGCTATGGCATCGACCGCATGATCCAGCAGATGGAGCAGGCCGGCCTGCCGCCACCCGACTTCCGCGAGACCGCTGCCGGGTTTCTGGTGACGCTGCAGGGGCATACCTTCGCCTCGAGTGTGGCGGAAGGGGTGGATACGCAGGAGTGGGAAAAGATGGGCCTCAACGAGCGCCAGATTGCCGCGCTGCTGCACCTGGCCGAGCATCGGCGGATCACCAACCGCGATCTGCAGGAGATCGCGCCCGAGGTCAGCGCCGAGACGCTCCGGCGTGATCTGGCCGACCTGGTAGAGCGCGGGCTGCTGCTCAAAGTTGGCGAGAAGCGCGCAACCTACTATATTTTGAAGTAATCTTCCTGCCGGTGAATTCTGTTTTGTAAACCACGAAGGCCACGAAGATCACGAAGCGTTAAAAATCCCTATTCCTTACATACGTGGTCGGTTCCAAACCAGGTGGTCACCTGGATAAACGGCCCGATTCGCCTCCGGCAGGGCGGAAGATTTCATCTTTTTGCGAAAAAATGTTGCACAAAGTGCAACATTTTTTCGCAAAAAGAAATAGAGCGTACCATGCTGCCGCAGGCGAAAACGGCCGTTGTGGGAGTACAGGTCTGATTTGAACGCCCTCCGTGTAAATGCTGTTACTTACGCAGTTACAGGTCACGCTTTCGGGTAATACTCCGCCGTTACGCTGGAAGCGTGACCTACGGGACTGGTGCAGCCGCAATTTTTCGCGTAGCCGGAAGAGTAACGATGACCCGATCAGACCAGATCTCCCTGGATAACGTCATTATCGTGCTACATCAGCCGCGTGATGTGGTCAATATTGGCGGGGTGGTGCGTGCGATGAAGAACATGGGCTTGCGCCACCTGCGGCTGGTTGCGCCTGCGTCCTTCGATCGCGCCGACATCACCGGCATTGCGCATCGGAGCGAGGATATCCTGGCGGCACTGGGTATTTACGCCGGCCTGGATGCAGCCCTGGCCGATGTCACCTACATCATCGGTACCAGCGCCCGCCTGCATGCCGATCATCCTGTGCGGAGCGATGTTCGCTCGCTGGCCCCCGATCTGCTGGCGCGTGCAACTGCCGGTCCGGTGGCGCTGCTCTTCGGCCCAGAAGACAATGGCCTGGATAACGCCGCGTTGGACCGCTGCCACCTGGTGCTGCGCCTGCCGACCGATCCGGCCTATCCTTCGCTCAATCTGGCCCAGGCCGTGCTGTTGCTGCTGTACGAACTGCGCATGGCGGCAACTGTTGCCGCGCCGTCACCGTCTGCACCAGCGTCACCCGCCACCGCCGCGCAACTGGAGACGCTCTTTGCCACCTGGGAAGAGGCGCTGCAGGCGGTGGAGTTTTTCAAAACCGGCCGGCGTACGGGGATCATGCGCCGCCTGCGGAGCCTCTTCCACCGGGCCGACCCGACCGGGCGCGAGGCGGCCCTGCTCACCGCCATAGCGCGGGAGGTGGTGCAGTTTCTACGGCGTAAAGCATAAAAACGTCTACTCCTGCTTCGAGCGCGTCGCCGCCAGGCGGCGCAGTTGGTAGGCCAGGAAGCGCTCATCCGGGCGGGCGGCCCAGGTGTAGACCACACAGGTACCTGCCAGTTTATCGTGCCAACCCTGCCGCCGATCATCAATCAGCGTCCACAAAAACCCGAGGTAGAGCGGCAGCGCCGACAGCAAATACCCTATGAGGCGCAGGATGGCGCGCAGAAGAGACAACCGTTTGCCGTTGATGGTGACAACCCGCAGTCCCATAAATGCCTTGCCGGGAGTGCGCCCGGTTGTTGACCAGAAAAACAGGTTATAGGCGATGTAGATAATACTACCAAAAAGACCCACCAGCACCGGCCCGGATGTCGCAAGAAACTGCTGCAACCAGGCCGGTATAGCGGCCTCCAGCCGGAGCGCCTCGACCAACGGTCCGAGCTGAAGCAGCGACTGGGTGATAACAAAGGCCCAGACCATCAGGCTTAGTGTCACCGTCACAACGATGACATCAATAAAGAAGGCAATGAACCGGCTGGTAAACCCGGCATAGTGTCCTAACAACCCGTGCGGCATACGACTACGCCTCTAACTCCTCAATTGATCGAATATGCTCGGCACGGATACGTACAGCGGCCGGCGGTTCGGGCAACTGCTCGCGGGGTGTGCGCCCCAGCAACGATCGCACCACTCGCTCCACCAGAGTATCGGCGCTGACGGCGCGCTCCCGTACCTCCTCAATGACCTCACCCGCCAGACCAGTGCCCTGCTTCTGCACCAGTTCTTGCACTTCCGGGTTAATGGCAATCTGATGCACCGATGACTCAAAGGTCAGTTGGGCTGCCGTCTCGGTGAGGATGCGGCTGCGGGCTTCTTCCTGGCGGCCGCGTTCGATCCAGCGGAAGACCTCCGCCTCGCCGCGTGCCGCATATGTGTCAAACAGCCTCTGCGCCGGGGCCAGCAACGGATTGCGCTGCAATGGTCGGGTCAGCGCGGTTGCCATATTTCCCAGTTCCTGATCGATCCGGCTCAATGTGGTAATGCCTTCTTCCATGCGTGATTGTGACTCGAACAGCAGGCCAATCAGGGCATACCGCAGACTCTCCGCCGGGGTATCGGTTGGGGCGGGTTGCTGCGGCAGTGTTTGTTGGGGGCTGCCGGGATGCTGCTCAACCGCTGCCGCCTCGCCGGGTGTGTCGGGTTGGACGGGTGGTGTGGGGCGCGATTCAGGTTGGGATGTTGCCGTGCCGTGCGTCTGCAGCTCCCGGGAATACGCCTGATTGGCTGTCTGTTCCCAGGTCTGCAACTGGCGCTGCAGTTCATCTAACCCCAGAATGGCGCTCCCGACCATCAGGCGGGTAAATGTGCGGAGCGGGTTACTCTTCTTCTGCGAGCGATCCATAACATGCCTCTATATTCCTCTTCAATCACGTTCTCTGACCACTACCTGAAACTATGTCTCTGCTAAATTATACGAGTTACGCAGTAGGTGTTCAAACCGCACGTTCCACCGATGGAAGCCCAATTCGCCTCCGCCCTACCGGAAACGATATCCCCCGCCAGATGCGGGATCATCTGATCCATGGCAGCATTGGCCGTTTCGCGCATGTCGCGCATTTCGTGTTGTTCGTGGTCCAAACGCGCACCGCGTAACTACGGTAAATTACACGAGTTATGCGGTCCCTTCCCCGGAAGTCGATATCGCCTCCGGCAGGGTGGAAGATTCTCGATCTTTTGCACAAAAAATTCACTCTGTGAATTTTTTTGTGCAAAAGATCAACAGAGTACCATGCTGCCGCAGGCGAAGCGGCCTTCAGGTCTGGCATCAGGCCGAAACCAGCGACACCGCGTAACTCGTGTAAATTATACCTGCTTTTGCGCACATAGACGAATGATTAGCGCGCGGCGATAGTCTGTCCCGGACGGGTAGAGACCCAAACTTTACGGATAGGCAAAATCGGCGATAATACAGACCGTCCTGGTTCGCGCATGACATTAAGGAGCGCATGATGTTCAACGAACAGACAGACATTGCAACTGGTTTTCCCGGACAGTGGGATGCCACGGCGGATGTGGTCATTCTGGGTGCGGGTGGCGGCGGTCTGGCGGCGGCAGTTGAGGCGGCCGCGGCGGGTAGCAG